>JAFZIG010000024.1 GCA_017554485.1 Acidaminococcaceae bacterium
GCGAAAGGAACAAACTATGAGCAAAATTTTAATCAGCAATGTGGAAATCGTTACGGACGGCCCGGACTATGCAAAAAAATATATTGGCATCGAGGGCAACAAAATCTCCTACATTGGCACAGAGAAACCGAAAGATTATGAGGATGCATATCAGATCGATGGCACCGGTAAGCTGGCGGCAGCGGGCATGGTCAATGCCCACACCCACATCGCCATGTGTTTGCTGCGCAGTTATGCAGACGATATGGCGCTGATGGACTGGCTGCAGAATAAGGTGTGGCCGGCAGAAGCAGGACTGCAGAAGGGCGACTGTTACGCGGGCACCCAGCTGGGCATTCTGGAAATGCTGAAGAGCGGCACCACGGCCTTTGCGGATATGTATTTCTTTATGGATGAAACGGCACAGGCAGCCAGCGAGGCGGGCATCCGTGCCTGCCTGTCCCGTGGGCTCATGGGCGACAAATACGACAAGACAGATGAACGGCTGCAGGAAAATGTGCAGCTTTTCAAAGACTGGAACGGCAAAGACAACGGACTGATCACTGTAATGTTAGGACCTCATGCCCCTTACACCTGCGGCAAAGAGTATTTGGAACTGCTGGCAGACACGGCCGGTGAACTGGGCTGCGAACTGCACATGCATCTGGCGGAAACCGAGCAGGAAGTGAAAGACTGCGTAAAGAATTTCGGCGCTACGCCTATTAAATACGCAGACAGCCTTGGCATTTTGGACAGGGGCTGTCTCATTGCCCACGGCGTCTGGGTCACGGAAGAAGAAATGGAAATCATGGCAGCCAAGAAGGCGAGGGTGGCCCACAATCCCCAGAGCAACCTGAAACTGGCCAGCGGCATCGCGCCGGTGGAAAAGATGATGGCAAAGGGCGTAACGGTTGGTCTTGGCACGGACGGCGCCACCAGCAACAACAATCTGGACATGTTGGAAGAAACCCGCCTTACCGCCATGCTGCACAAAGGCGTCACCTATGATCCGCTTTGCATCCCGGCAGCCACAGCCTGGGATATGGCCACATACCAAGGAGCGAAATGCCTTGGCTATGACAAGTTAGGTAAAATTGAAAAGGGATGGCTTGCGGATATCGTACTCTATGATATGAACAAACCGTACTGGTATCCCCGTAACAACCGCATGAGCCTGCTGGTGTACGCGGCCAATGCCAACGACGCGGACACGGCCATCATCAACGGCAAAGTAGTGATGGAAAAAGGTGAAGTGAAAGCCCTGGACGCAGAGAAGATTTATTTTGAAGCTGCAAAAGTTGCGAAACGTTTAACAAAGAGTTAATTTTAAAGAAGGAAGGAGTCATCATGGCGAAAATTTTGGACAAAAAACTTGTTTCACCTGCCGTGTACGAATTGGTGATTGAAGCGCCGCTGATTGCGCGCAAGTGCAAACCGGGCCAGTTCGTTATCGTGTTATCGGATCCGGAGAGTGAGCGCGTTCCCTTTACTATTGCGGATTTTGACCGGGAAAAGGGGACCATCACCATGATCATCCAGGTGGTAGGCAACACCTCCCGCCACATCTGCGAAGATTACGAAACGGGGGACGAGTGGGATAACATCGTCGGCCCCTTGGGCCAGCCTTCTGAAATGAAAAACTTCGGCACTGTTGTCTGTGTGGGCGGCGGCATCGGCGTGGCGCCGGTATATCCCATTGCCCGTGCCTATAAAGAATTGGGCAACAAAGTCATTTCCATTATCGGCGCGCGGAACAAAGAACTGGTGTTATGGGAAGACCGCATGCGGGCTGTCAGCGACGAACTGATCGTCTGCACCGATGATGGCAGCTACGGCCATAAAGGATTCGTTACCGACCCGCTGAAGACCATGCTGGAAAAAGGCGTGAAGGTGGATTACGTCATTGCTATCGGTCCGGTCATCATGATGCGCAACGTGGCCCGCACCACGGAACCGTTCAATGTGTTTACGGCAGTGAGCCTGAACACCATCATGGTAGACGGCACCGGCATGTGCGGCGGCTGCCGCGTACTGGTAGGCGGCGAGAACAAGTTCGCCTGCGTGGACGGTCCGGAATTTGATGCTCACAAAGTGGATTTTGCCAATCTGATGGAACGCCAGAAGATGTACAAAAATCAGGAATCTGTTGAATGGGGATGCGGAGGTGCCTGCAAATGCTTAAAGTAAATCGTCATGCCATGCCGGAACAGCCGGCTGCGATCCGCCGTCGCAATTTTGAAGAAGTGGCCCTGGGCTATGATGAAGCTACTGCCATTGAAGAGGCCAAACGCTGCCTGAACTGCCCCAAGCCCCGTTGTGTCGGGGGCTGCCCTGTCAATATTTATATTCCGAAGTTTATTCACGCGGTTTCTGAAGGAGATTTTGCTTCCGCTATTAAAATCATTAAAGAAAAGAGCAGCCTGCCTGCTGTCTGCGGACGTGTCTGCCCCCAGGAAAAACAGTGCGAAAGCCGTTGCGTATTAGGCATCAAAGGCGAACCGGTGGCCATCGGCCGGCTGGAACGGTTTGTGGCCGACTACGCCCGGGAGCACGGTCTGGATAAGGTTGACCCGTCTGAGGTTGCCCCGAAGAACGGTAAAAAAATTGCCATTGTAGGTTCCGGACCTTCCGGCCTGGCTTGTGCCGGCGTATTGGCGCAGAAAGGTTATGACGTCACGATCTTTGAAGTCCTGCATGCGGCAGGGGGCGTGCTGATGTACGGCATTCCCCAGTTCCGTCTGCCCAAGGAAATCGTGCAGCACGAAATCGAAGGGCTGAAACAGATGGGCGTGCACATCCAAACCAACGCCATCATCGGACGCACCTTTACCATTGATGAACTGATGAAGGAAGAGGGCTTTGACGCGGTGTACATCGCAACCGGCGCCGGACTTCCGCACTTCATGCATATTCCCGGGGAGCAGTTCAACGGCGTGTATGCTGCCAACGAGTTTCTGACTCGCGTGAATTTAATGAAGGCCTATACCTTCCCGCGGGCTGCCACACCGGTCTTTATCGGTAAAAAGGTGGCAGTAGTAGGCGGTGGCAACGTGGCCATGGACGCGGCCCGCACCGCCATGCGCTTAGGCGCGGAGCACGTGTACATCGTGTACCGCCGTGGCGAAGACGAATTGCCTGCCCGTAAGGAAGAAGTAGGACACGCCAAAGAAGAAGGCATTGAGTTCTGCCTGCTGAACAACCCGGTACGCATTGTAGGCGATGAACAGGGCTGGGTCACCGGGATTGAATGCATCCGGATGGAATTAGGGGAGCCCGATGCTTCCGGACGCCGTTCCCCTGTGGAAATCAAAGGCAGCAACTATATCCTGGAAGCGGATGAAGTGATCATGGCCATCGGCCAGGGACCCAACCCGCTGATCCACCAGACCACGCCTGACCTGGAAGTAAACCGGCGCGGCAACATAGTAGCAGATGAAAACGGCGCCACCAGCATGCCCGGCGTTTATGCCGGCGGTGACATCGTCACCGGCGCGGCTACGGTCATTTCCGCCATGGGCGCAGGTAAAAAAGCTGCGGCGGCTATTGACGAGTATCTGACAAAATAATACTGTGTCAGGGGGGAACTACGTGGCACAAAAGATTATTTCGTTATTGTGTTTTTTGCTTATGCTGACAGGTATGACAGCACTGGCTAAAGAAAAATCCATGTTTCCGAATGCAGGCGTATACTTCCGTACAAATGACAAAGGCGCTATCAACGGGAATCTGACTGTGTTTATGTTGCCTGACGGAAAAGTTTTCTTTGAAGTATTCGCCATGGATTACAAGGGGGATGAAAGCGGGCTGATCCCTGCCATGGAAAAAGGCGGTGAACCCAAAGCGGTTTTTGCCGGTATTATGGAACATAAAAAAAAGAAAACGCTGGCGCATATGGATTTTGGTACCAACGGCATCGGTGATGAACTGGAGGAGTGGCAGTATCCCGTCAATGCGGATAAAACGTCCAAGAACCAGGTTCGCTTGAGTTACGAACTGATAATTAAGGGAAAAGAGATTACGCTTGCCCCTGCGGATACAAAGTATTCCACAAAACAGTTTTTTGATAAAGTGGAAGTGGCAGGCCGTTACGTAAAAGCAGAGGATGAGTTCCCGGATGCAGGCGCATGCCTGGCTGCCTATGCGGCAGAACGCTTCGATCCGGATCTGGCCCGGCTGGCGTTAACCCGCTCTAACGTGGCCCGGTGGAAAATTGACCGTCTGCCTGCAGGTGATTATGACGGCATCAGCGCTATGCCCATGTCGCTGCAGGTGTCAGCATACAATGGCGCCCATACGCTGCTCGGAACCTATCTGGTAGCCGGTGATTTGAGCGCGGTATACAAAATCAGCGGCACGAACGCGAAAAAACTTTCCGCAAAGTAAGCACTGCTTATATCAATATCTAGATTTAATACCGGAGAATGCTGTATTTATCTGATTTTATTCTTGATAATTACCGATACATTCATTAATTAAGGAGAGAGGGAAGGCTACTATGAAACGATTAAAAGTGTGTTTATTGTTGTCTATGCTGATGTGTTTTGCTTTATCTGCCGCAGCCCAGGCACAGGAGGTAATTTCAGATTATTTTTATCCGGAAGGACGCTCCGCATATTACATTTATTATGACGAAAAGTCCGGAGCAGTGGAAAAGGTTAATGTCAATTTTGAACGAAGCGGCAGTGGAGGCCGTCTGGAGCGTGAATCACCGATTCCCCTGATAGGCAGCATTAAATATCTTCCTTACAACGGGACCTCTACTTATGTGCTGGATATTACAGATTATTCCGTTACCGCAAAGACCTGGTGGTCTAATGACAAAGCGGATAATCAGGGCTCCCAAAATAATGTACGCATTAACCTTGAGTTATTAAAACTGCCCGCAAAGGGTGAGGTCCTCAAATGGACAACAACGATAAATGAAAACGGTGTAGTTAAACAAATCTGGGAGATGAGCGCTAAACTTACCATGATCGGGGTATATGAAAACGGTGAACGTGTGGCGGTCCATGCACTGGAAGTAAAACGCAATGTATTTGACGCGCAGCATAATCCGCTTCCCCAGCAATCCGTTACGGAATACTGGCAAAAAGGAAAAGGGAAGGTTAAAACAATCAGGAATAAATAAACATAACAGTTGCTTTGTTCCCATCTATTAAAAAGATAAAATGTTTCAGGACAACATGCGAATTATTTCATTTATTTTTGCTTTGTGGAGGTAGCAGGCTTTATGAAAAAAAGTACAGCAGCAATTCTCTCTTCTTTACTGGTTTTAGGTTGTGCATATCCTGTTTTTGCAGCGCCTAAAAATATTTACACAGACGCAGATTCCGGCTTTGCGATGCAAACGGTTAATCCAATAATGGAGTATGCATCGAAATACAGTTACGGGTTTCAGGAAAACAAAAGCATTACGGACAGTTTTAACTCGGTGGCAGCCATTCCCGCAGATGTTTTCGCCAAAAAGACAGGAATCACTTTCACAACGAAAGAGTTTAAAGAAAAACTGGCGGCTGAAATGAGTAAAAAATCCGGAACCAAGCCCGATTACGCGTTGTTCCGTCCGGAAACCTACATGCATGCGGAAGGCCAGCCTTATGTGAATATGGAAGATTCGATGCTGGATTGTTTTGATGAAGATGAATTGCAGCACGCCACATTTTCCTATGAAACAAAGACTGAAGGAAAACAGAATTATTTTGTTATCTCCATGCAGTATCCCGGTGAATTTAATAAAGAAAAAAATATTGACCGGAACGCTAAAGACAAAAAGCTGTACATTACTTCTGAGAATAACATCCTGTATCTGACGGAATCCTACTGCAGCGCAGAGACAGAAGCTGCAAAAAAAGCAAAAGCTGCCGGGAATAAGAATTCCACGTTGAAAAAAGATTATGAAGAAAAAGGCCTTTCCGCCGAAACTGCCGGCAGTGCCGTACAGGATCCCCAGGCCTTGCAGAAAGCGCTTCTGCCGCTGACCGATTCTTCACTGAATGATCCGAAATTCCAGAAAGCATTGCAGAAAGAACGAGAAGCTATCTTAAAAGGTCTTACTTTTTTTAAACCGGACAAGAGCAAAAAAGCTTTTGGCATGAACGATCCGGCTCTGAAACAGTTTGTATCGTTACCGGATAACTGGCTGTATGTCCGTGCGACTCCGGAGTTTAAGGATCAGGAAGGAGTGAAAGCAAATATAGCCTGGGCAGCGCCTTATGCAATGGTAAGTAATCTGGCAAATTTGGCGTTATTTAAAGATTTTAACAAAGATTTGAAACCCGAAGAGCTTTACAACATTTACGATGAGAGTGTAGTATTAGCCAGCTACAGCTTCCAAAAGAGCAATAAGAATAAAGACATTTCCGATTTAGCTGAAGAAATATTTAAAATCCCGCAGTCCGACATGCAAAAGGCACTGAACGAAATGTTACCTAAGCTGCTCGACAATGAAGACTTAAAAAAATATGCGGTGTTAAGCAATACAAAAGCAAAAATCGCAAATGACGGTCAGGTTATTAATCTTTCTTTTGACACCAATGTTAAAGTGATGAACCGGTTTGCTTTTCTGACCCGCGCCAATCTGGCAGGAACCCGAAACAACGGGCTGTTCAGCCTGTATATCTCAAAAGGCGATAAAACAGTGACCAAAGCAGCCGCTAATCTGGCAGACAAAGTTAAGCTACTGCCGGAAAAATAATAAGGAGTTAAAACAGAAGATGAACAAAGTACTGTGCATTTCAATCACTGCACTTCTGCTTGCCGGGAATTTGCCCGCTTTTGCTGCCACAAATACATACACGGATTTAGATTCGGGTTTTAAATTGAAGTCACAGCCTTCCTGGATGGAAATCGGCGGCAAGAGTTTTTATGGTCTTGCAAATAAACCTGAGAAAAAAGAAACTTCCTTAAATATTATTTGCGCGTATACAGCCAAAGAGGTAGAAGAAGCAACCGGGAAAAAATTCACAACAGGCGAATTCCTTAAAAAATACAAGGATTTGCAGGTTCTGGAGCGCAACGAGCTTTCACCAGATAAAGTCAATTACCTGCTGTTCATGCCGGATCCATATGAAATAAAACCTGATAATAAACTTGCTCTGGCGCCGAAAGAACTCCTTGACAAGGCAGACATCAGTATTTCCACAAACAAAAGTGGTAAACAGCCTTATGTTTATCTTCATATAGTTGAAAAGGGCGATAAGACGAAGTTAAAAAGCCCGGGCCGTTCCGTAGATATGCAGCTTGCCATCACATCGGCAAACAACATGCTGTATGCAGTCGTTTCCACCTTCCCGTTGCCAGATCTTAAAGCACAGAAAGAGAAAATAGAGGAGGCGACACCGTTTTCCAAAAAGAAAGTACGCAGTGAACTAACCGAAAAGAATAAAGAAATAATCAATGGTTATACCGCTTCCCGTAAGGCTTTCCTGAAAGGATTAACGTTCTTTGCGCCGGTAAAACAAACTGTTCCGTACGGATTTGACGATCGGTTGCTGGGCGGCAGGATCAAAATGCCGGAAGACTGGTCGTATGTACAGGTAAATGATGATACGATTGATAAAAAAATACCTGTGAAAATCACATTAGCCATGCCATGGAACGGAGTTTCTGATTTTTTGACATGTCATACTGAAACAAGCAAAGCAATAAACGAAAAAGATATCTCAGAATTAAATTTTCTGAAAATTAAAGAAGTCGCTTTGTTTGCCTCTTCCAGAACGAAAGATAAAAACACTTTCACCGAGTTGTTTGATAGCCCGATACTTACTAATCTTATCATTGACAAATTTATTAAAGAAGGCTTGAATCATCCTTCAGTAAAAAAAATTGTTGAGTTTAAAGATGTGAAAACAAAATCCGACTTCGGTAATAATTACGGAACAATAAAATTATCGGGCAACGGATTCGTGAAAAACAATTATGTTTTTAATGTCAACGCAAATTTAATGTTTACGCCGCAAAATTTTGGTATGGTAACTTACATAACCAAAGAGAAAAATAAAACAAGCAAAGATATGGAAAATATTTTAAAAAAAGTTAGACTGATAAAAAACTGACAAAAGAATCTTAAAGCAAAATACAAAACAGAGAAATAAAGATGTACCTGATGTTTTAAAGTGGCAACCAGAAAAATTTTAAAGGGAAGGCAATAGAATTTGGAAAAACCGGTGGAAAATCAATGCCAGTTTTTTCATGAGAAAAATCGACAGCGTAAAAAGCCCGTAGAGCGATTTTTAAGGCAGGGCACGATAAATGTGTCGTAAAAAAACAAAACAGGGATTAAAACGCAAATACGGGCGTTTTATGAGCAAATTGTAAAATCGACATAACAAATTAGTTTTAAACAGGGCTAATTTGGCTGATTGTAATCGATGATTTTTAAAAACGCCGTATTTTTACTTTTAGATTTTACATAATATATATTATCGGACGTAAAATAATTATTGTAATGATGCCTTTAATTTTATGTAATTTTTGGTTAAAGTCGCTGATTATATAATACCAAACGTCAATGAACAAATGTTTGACATCTCCCCTTCGTTCTGTTATAATTACTTTAAGAAGTTTTAGTTCTTTTGTTTTTTGATTCATATTATCGTTTTGATATATTTAGGAGGAAACGCAGATGGCAAGACACAAAAGTTTAATTCCCAAAAATTTTGACGGTAATTATACGGAAGACATGTTGACCGAAAGACAGAAACAGGTCTTGAACTATATTCGCAGTTATGCACAAACTAAAGGCTATCCGCCTTCTGTTCGTGAGATTTGCAAAGCAGTTGGTTTATCCTCTACTGCCAGCGTGCATAATCATTTACATAAATTGCAGAATATGCGTTTTATTCAACGGGATTCAGCCAAGCCCCGTGCACTGGAACTTACCCAGGAAGCTACCTGGCGTAATAAGACTGTTGTTCCGGTTCCTCTTGTTGGCAATGTTACGGCCGGTATCCCTATCCTTGCTGTTGAAAATATAGAAGAAACGTATCCGATTCCGTTAGACTTGATTGGCACCGAAGATGATGTTTTCATGCTGTCTGTCAAAGGTGACAGCATGAAAAATGCCGGTATCCTTGATCATGATTATATTTTTGTCCGCAAACAGAGTTTTGCCAATAATGGTGATATTGTTGTTGCGTTAATTGACGGCGAAGAAACCACTGTTAAACGTTACTTTAAAGATTTGCGTTCTATTCGCCTGCAACCTGAAAATGATGCGTACAGTCCTATTATCGGTAATGATAACATTCAGGTTATTGGTAAAGTAATCTCCGTCTTTAGAATGTTATAGTCTTTCATGTCATATTGACATCAAACGTTTAATTTTAATTTGATTTCTTTTTGATGTCATTATATCTTTTTAAATTTAAAATTAAAACTACAGGATTTTATTAATCCTGTAGTTTTTTGTTGTTTTCAGGTCTCGCTAATTATTAAATTGCTGTCTTTCAAACCTGTATTGAGAATTGCTTCGCAGGTTTTTAAAAGCTCTTCATCCTTTTCACCATCCAAAATAATATTTCCGAGCGCTTCATTCTTTTTCTCTGTTGCAGCTCCAATCAATTTTGCAGCGGCATTAATTGCCAATTGCCCATGTTCATATGTAAGACCGCCCTGCATAAATACATTGTACGGCTTTCTCATGGGACCGTCAGCGCTTAATTCAATGGATGATCCCTGAACAAACGTTCCGGCAGCCATGATAATTTTATCCTGATATCCCGGTATAAAATCCGGAATTGGCGTTACATGCGCATCAACCGGTGAATTAATTTGTATAGCAACACAAAAGTTTTCCAGGTTCTGTGCATTCTTTAAAGTGATCGACTGAATGATATCATGCCTGAGTTCATCGTGTAAAGGCTTTACTTTATATCCCAGCTTACGAAAAACCGCTGCAGCGTAAACAGCTGTTTTTACGGCCTGCATTACTACATGCGGCGCCATAAACAATCCCTGGTAAAACTCTCTTGCAGTATCACCCAACGTAGCGCCCATTTCTCCTGCAAGACCTGGAGCTGTAAGGCGGCAGGCTGCATTATTAATTAATTCTTTCCTCCCAACAATATAACCACCGGTAGGAGCTAATCCCCCACCGAGATTTTTAATCAGGGAGCCGGCCATAAGATCCGCGCCATAATCTGTGGGTTCCTTAACTTCTGTAAATTCTCCGTAACAATTATCTACAAAACAAATAATATCCTTGCGAACCTTATGTATCTCCTGAATCAAACGTCCAATAGAAGCTACATCCAAAGTACACCGGTCATCACTGTAACCGCAGGAACGTTGTATGTGCACCATTTTTGTCTTATCGGTAATGGCATTACAAACAGCATTAATGTCTACATAATTGCCGATCATCGGAAGTTCTTTATATATTATTCCCAAATCCACCAGAGAGCCTGGAATCTTTTTCGGATACCCAATGATAGTCTGCATAGTATCATATGGTTTCCCGGTGGCCCCAATCACTTCATCCCCGGGCCGTAAATTACCAAACATCGCTACTGCCAATGCATGTGTTCCTGAAACAAACTGAGAACGGACCAGTGCTGCTTCAGTACCAAAAATATCAGCATAAATACTATCTAATTTCTCCCGGCCCAAATCGTTATATGCATAACCGGTTGTAGGTTTCATATAATAATCCGAAACCTGATGCTTCCGAAAAGCTGAAATTACTTTTTCTGTATTTTTTAAAGCAATTGCATCATAATAATGCTTCTGTTTATCTACTTCCTTTCTTGCAAAATCGAAAATCCCCTCATAATTATATTTTTTGGTTAAACTCATTTGAATCAATTACTTCCTTTTACTATAAATTTTTCCCAACGACCAATATCGCTGGCCTGAAGTCTGACTGTTATTTTAATTCCTTCCGCTTCATAATCCTGTGACAGCACTGTGCCTTCTTCAAACAACTTTGCAGCAGCTCCGGAGTCACTGTATGGAATTAATAAAGTAACTTCAATAGATTTAAGTTTTAATTTTTCAGTTATAACTGCAAGCAATGTTTCCAAACCGATTTGCTTTTTAGCGGAGATACAGACGCTTTCGGGAATTGCCCGCAACTGCTCCAGCAATCCGCTGTCCTGCGGCAGCTTATCAATTTTATTGAATACGCTTAAAACCGGTTTGTCCTGGGCCCCTACTTCCTGCAGAACCCTGTATACAGCCTCACTCTGCTCCTTGTAGAGCGGATGACTGACATCGATCACATGAACCAGCAGATCTGCATCCAGCGTTTCTTCCAGCGTAGATTTAAATGCCGCAATCAACTGATGCGGAAGGCGTTGGATAAAACCTACCGTGTCTGTTAAAATAGCCTGTCGTTTATCCGGAAGATTCAGCTGGCGTGTTGTCGGATCTAACGTTGCGAACAGCTGGTCTTTTTCATACACATCAGAATTTGTCAGCACGTTAAGCAACGTGGATTTACCCGCATTTGTGTAGCCGATGAGGCTGACTGACGGAACCTGGTTTTTATTGCGGTAAGAACGGTGAAGCTTCCTGACATTCTGAACCTTATCAATACAGCCTTTAATATAAGCAATACGGTCACGGATCATGCGCCGGTCCGTTTCCAATTTGGTTTCACCGGGTCCCCGGGTGCCAATACCTCCGCCAAGACGGGAAAGGGAAAGCCCCTGCCCCATAATTCGCGGCAGTGTATATTGTAGCTGAGCCAGTTCAACCTGCAGTTTGCCTTCATTCGTCTGGGCACGCTGGGCAAAAATGTCCAATATCAGGGCAGTGCGGTCCAATACCTTTATCCCCAATGCCTGTTCCAGATTCCGCTGCTGGGCAGGAGATAATTCTTCATCAAAGACACACAGGTCGATATCTTCCTGTTGAGCATATAACGCTAAATCCCGAACTTTGCCGCGGCCAATAAAGAATCCGGGGTCTGGCTTGGGACGCTTCTGTAAAAATTTGGCAATTACTTCCGCTCCTGCCGTCTCTGCCAGCTGCCGAAGCTCTTCCAGAGAGTCCTCGCTGGTCCACATTCTGTCCTGTTTACCATATTCGAGACTGACCAGCATAGTACGTTCCGGTCTCTGCTCAAGCTTCTGGTTGTCATCTGTTGCAGCTAAAAGTTTTTCTGCCGAACTGATAATATTTGGCAGAAACATTGTTTCCAGTACATCCGGCTTGAATACGCCGTACTCCTGAACCGTGTACTGGCCATTACCGTCCTTTCCTGTAATAATAGCAAAATTGAAAACAAACTCTTCCGGCTTTTCATCATTGACGCCAATGGCAGCCATCAGATCATATTTATGGTTTCGCAAAGCAGACAGGTCAATGCCGCTTAACTGGGAATTCCCGCCCGGGTGCGTATGGATGCAGCGAATGCCGCTTAAACGTCCGCTTCCTCGCCTGCCCGGCAGATTTGGCAACGTAACCGTATTACTGTCACCCACGGAAACGCTTAGCACCGTTCCTTTGCGATCTAAAAATATGTTTATCTCGCGGTTTATGGCGCTCGTGATTTTTGCCATTTGTATCGCAATCTCCGGGGATACCAGTTGCCAAGGAGGAACCCTTAACTGGTACAGCTGTTCCAGAATTGCAATGGTATTATTTCTTAACCCTTCTGCATTACCCAAAACTTCTTTCATGAGAAGTCAATCTCCTTACTCTTTGGAATGTGCCGGTTCAATGTTAACTTTATACCCGCGGATACTGTTTTTATGCATCACGGCTAATACCTTTTCGGCAAACTGTTCCGGCACTTCCACAAATGAAAATTTATCAAAAATATTAATCAGGCCGATGGAACGTCCCGGAATATCCGCTTCCTTGGCAATGGTCCGCACCAGCTCGGGAACTGTAACTTTCTGATTACGCCCAACGTTCAGGAAAAACCGGACCATGCCCGGTCGGCCGCCGGTATTGGATAGGCTCTGACTGGTCAGATCGCTGATCGTATTATTCTCTTCCTGAATCTCAAGGGCCCGATTCCCTTCCTGCATCAGTTTTAAAGCAGCCGCTGCAATTTCCTCCAGTTCATATTCCTTGCGCAGTGAAGCAACAACAGGCATGTACTCCGCATAACTGCCAATTTCCAACAGAGCCTGCATCTTGGATATAATCTGTTCACGCTGATGTTCCAATACATCGCTGGTAGTCGGAAGTTCCCGGCGGCGGATACGGGTTTTGGCAATGCGCTCAATCAGCTTCAACTGACGGAACTCTCTGGGCAGAATGAACGTCATGGCAACACCTGTATTCCCTGCCCGTCCTGTACGGCCGATACGGTGCACGTAACTCTCCGGATCCTGGGGTATATCAAAGTTTATGACATACTGCACATTTTCAATATCAAGGCCCCGGGCCGCAACATCTGTAGCAATTAAAATATCCAAACGCCCTTCCCGGAATTTTTTCATGACACGGTCACGCTGAACCTGGGAAAGATCCCCGTGCAACCCTTCTGCTATATATCCCCTGCTTCCCAGCGATGCGGTCAAATCATCGACGCCCCGTTTGGTACGGCAGAAGATAATACTTTTTCCCTCGATGCCCGCATCAAGAAGTCGCGAAATACCCTCTATCTTGTCACGGGTTTCAAAATAATACTGATCGATTAGGGGTACCGTAATCTCTTCTTTGCTTACGGTAACTATCTGCGGCGCCCGCATATATTTTTTGGTAAGGCTCAGGATCGGACGGGGCATGGTGGCGGAAAACAGCATGGTCTGCCGTTCGGGCGGAACATTTGCCATGATTTCTTCCATGTCGTCAATAAATCCCATGTCCAGCATCTCATCCGCTTCATCCAACACAAGATAACGGACATGGCTCAGCTTGATCGTACCCCGGTGAATATGATCCAGCAAACGACCCGGCGTGCCGATTACAATCTGCACACCGCTCTTTAAGGCGCGAATCTGCCGTTCAATCGGCTGACCGCCGTAAACAGGAACAACTTTAATTCGTTTCGTACAGCCAATCTTGCCAATCTCTTCTGCAACCTGGATTGCAAGCTCACGGGTAGGACTCATTATCAGCGCCTGGATATGACGTCGGTCTTCAATACCCTGAATGATGGGAATACCAAAAGCAGCCGTTTTGCCCGTGCCTGTCTGCGCCTGCCCGATAATATCTTTTCCCTCCAGCAATAATGGAATTGCCTGCTGCTGAATCGGTGACGGTTCTTCAAATCCCATCTCCTTTAACGCAGCGACAATACGTTTTTCCAGTACCAATTCCCCAAAATTATCTGTCTGCATCATGGTCATGAATCATTTCCTCCGCATTAGTCTGTGAACTTTCTTTCAGGCGATCCAATGCAAAACCCAAAGCCGCCATGGCAGCTCTGTGTTTGATTTGAGTACGCGTACCGCCAAAATTATATTTTCGGCACGCCTCCCCGTTTGCATCTGCAACAGCTATATAAACCAGTCCCACCGGTTTTTTACGGGTACCGCCGCCAGGACCGGCCAGTCCTGTAATACTGATTGATATGTCAGAACCAATGACTCCTCTTGCGCCTCTTGCCATTTCAATGGCAGTTTCCTCGCTCACGGCTCCTTTTTTTGACAATGTTGTTTTGCTGACATTAGTTACCTGATTTTTTACTTCATTTGTATAAGATACAATAGAACCCTTAACATATTCCGAACTTCCCGGCACATCGGTCATCATACTGGAAGCCAGGCCTCCGGTACAGGATTCTGCAAAAGCGATCGTCTGCTTCCTGAATAAAAGTTCTTTCCCAAGCACTTCAGGCAACGTGTCTTCGTCATAGCCATAAACATAAGCCCCGACTATCTTTTCAACCTGTTCCTGCATTTCCGCTATCAACGCATCCGCTTCCTCTGCGGAAGACGCTTTGGCAGTCAGCCGGATTAAAATTTCCCCGTGTCTGGCATAGAGGGCGATGGTAGGATTTGACTGATTGATAATAATATCATCCAACATTTCAGCCAGATTGGATTCACCGATACCCCGGAGCTTCAGGGTGTGGGATTTGATGATTCCCAAATGAGGAAAGCGCTGTTCAAAGTATGGAAACAATTCCTGTTCGCATACATGCTTCAATTCAAAGGGAGGACCCGGCAGCATGACGAATGTAGTGTCACCGTGCTCTAATACAAGTCCCGGAGCCGTTCCGACTCCGTTATGCAAAACAATGGCGCCACTTGGAACCAGAGCCTGTTTTTCATTATTAGCAGCAATACAGATGTTGCGCCTGGACAACAAGTCGTAAATATGGTTCCACACTTCCAGGTTCATATACATATCCAAACCGCAATATTCCGCAATCAGTTCTTTGGTGATATCGCCGCGGGTCGGCCCCAGGCCGCCGCTGGTGATGACGATATCAGCACGTCCGGCAGCAATGTCCAGTACCTCTTTCATGCGTACCGGGTTATCTCCTACCGTTGTCTGATACAAAACGTCAAAACCGCGCAGGTTTAATTCTTGCGCCAGCCAGGTAAAATTAGTATTTAAAATTTCTCCCAGAAGAAGTTCCGTTCCGGTTGTGATAATCTCAACTTTCAATTGACTCCCTCCCCATGTGTTGCACATATTACCATAAAACTGCAGTTAGCAGGCAAAAGAATGTAAATTAAATGCGAACCGCATAATAAAATAGCACAATGAATTTCTCTTGTCAATGACACAATGAATTCTTTTGTTCAATTCAGGGATTTCAGGCGGATTGCTACCACTTCATAGGCAAATCCCTGCTCAATCCTGACTTTAATAAAATCACCAGGCTTCAGTCCAGGAGCATTTTCCACAAAAATACTGCCGTCGATGTCCGGAGCCTCCCGGTAGCTGCGGGCAACTGCCAGATTATCTTCCTCTTCCTCATACCCTTCCACAACTACTTCCAGTTCTCTTTCTTCCATAGCCCGGTGGAGGTCCTCGGAAATTCCCGCCTGTATCGCCATCAGCTCATCGTAACGGTCCTGTTTGATTTCTTCCGGAACCTGATAGGGCATAACAGCAGCAGCCGTGTTTTCTTCCTGGGAATACTGAAACACGCCGGCATTCTCAAACTTTTGCTCTGCTACAAAATCTTTTAATATGGCAAAATCTTCGTCAGTTTCACCGGGAAAACCTACAATAAATGTGGTGCGAATCACAATATCCGGAATCCGTTCCCGCAGTTTTTTAAGAAGTGTTTTTGTTTCGTTCAGTTTATCGCGGCGGCGCATAGCCTGGAGCAGCCGGTCACTGGCATGCTGCAGGGGCAGGTCCACGTAATGACAGACCTTCGGCAGCGTGGCATACGCCTCAATCAATTCGTCGGTAAATGTATTCGGATACGAATATAAGACACGGATCCATTTTAAACCGGGAAGATCATTTAAATCGTGCAACAGTTCCGCCAGACGCAGCCTGCCATACAAATCCTGTCCGTAGCGTGTCGTATCCTGTGCGATGACTACCAGTTCCTTCACGCCCCGGTCTACTAAATCCTTCGCTTCCGCCATGACCTGTTCGTACGGTTTGCTGGTATAGCGCCCGCGGATCAGCGGAATGGCACAGAAAGAACAGAAGTTGTCACAGCCTTCCGCGATTTTCAAATATGCCATATAAGGCGGTGTCGTCAGCTTACGGGGATCTGCTAACGCGGCAGACTCTTTTGGTAAACTGTTTTCCAAAGGCAAAGCACCCCGGGTTTGTTTCCCCTTTTCCAAAGGGGAAAAATCTTCTTCTTTCAGATGTAAGACACGATATCCCTGCATTACCTGTTCAATAACCTGAGCAATGTCTTTATACACATTTGTACCGACAATAGCGTCAATCTCCGGCATGTCCTGAAATAATTCCTGCGCATACCGCTGGGCCAGACAGCCGGTAATAATGAGATGTCTGCAACAACCTTCTGTTTTATAGGCAGCCATGGAAAGAATGGTGTCTATGGATTCCTGTTTGGCAGACTCAATAAACCCGCAAGTATTTACGATAATGATTTCTGCAGCTTCAGGATCGTTCGTTATTTCAATGTTATATTTCTCAATAATTCCCAGCATGACCTCGGAATCAACCAGATTCTTGGGACAGCCTAAACTGATCAGACCCAGTTTCACTTTACGTCCTCCCCCGCATCTGTCAGACGTATCTCCCGGAGCCAGTCCCCTGTGAGTTTTTCTAACATCTGCCTGTCCTTATAAAACGTGTTTGTCCACAACGTATTCATCGAAACCGCCTGCCCTTTTTCTCCCTGAGGCAATATCGGCAGATAACCGCTTCGGGTGGTCATGAGAAGCGTTCGTGCTTCGGAAGCCTGTAATATCCAATTGATAAGTGCAGTAATTTCTTTTTGTTTTTTGCTGTTTTGTAATATGCCGACGCCATACAGATTCACCGGGGTTCCTTCTTTCGGAATCAAAACATAAGCCGGAAAATCATTCTGCAGATATTTAAAAACATAACTTCTCCGTGTGACTGCAATGTCCGCGTCACCGGTTGCAGCCATGCGTACCGGCGTAATAGGGAACTTTGCATATTGTTTTATCAGGGGCCGAACCTGTTTAAAATAAGCTATAAACTCCTTCTGTCCCATACGGGATGACATGGCAGCTAAAAACTGAATCGTTGACTCGTTATCGCTGAGATTTTGCATAACAATCTGAGCACCGGTCTGTTTTGGTAAATCAGCCCAGTGCAAAAGCTGCTGCTGCCCGATTTTTCTGGAATAAGACTGATTCACCAGTATGACAGCAGGATCATAAAAGACGGTAATCCACTTTTCTTCAGGATCTTTCAGTTGTTCAGGAAGCAGGTCGGCAAACTCCGCTCTAATCTTCTGCAAAGAATCGCCCGTCGATTTTTGCTGCAAAAACGTTGCTTCACTGAAAATGCAATCTGCCTGGGCTAATTCATTTTCTTTATTCGAGATTTCAAATGCTATTTTCTGGTCTTTTGGCAAACTCTCGGAAAATTTTCCGCAAAGGGTTTCAATAAATCTCTTGTCCAGTGTTGTATAAACTTTTACTGTA
>JAFZIG010000025.1 GCA_017554485.1 Acidaminococcaceae bacterium
CTTGTACGGTTTCAGGAAATCACAGAGATATTCGTTTTTTGCCGGGCCTTCTTTCAGATACCCGCTCCACATGGAATACACGATAGCGCTGTCCGCTTCATCGTAATAATGCGCCAGCATCCACTTGCTCCAGTAATTGGGGCGGATCAGGGCCACAAAGCCCCGTTCATCCATCCAGTTCTGCAATTTTGGGTTATTTACAGAATAGATGTATGCGTCCTTAATGCGGTAAAAATAATCCGACTCACCATACGTCTTAGTCACGTACTGTAAAACAATATTCTGGTACAGGTCGCTAACCATCGGTCTCCGATAACTGCGGTGATGGTAAAACTCCGCAATGCGGTCAATATGTGTGCTAGAACACAGCACAAAAACTTTTTTGTATTTTTTCATCAGTGTTTTTATCTGCCCGATCACGTCCAGTTCCGTAGGACTGGTACGCACCTGGTCGGGCAGCATAGTCCCTTCACAGATCAGGTAATCGATGGAACGGATTTTCATTGCAGAGAGTTTGGCTTTCAATTTGCGAAGCCACTGTTTCCCTTTCACCCCGTGCAAGGAAAAATCACCGGTGTGCAACACCGTTTTGCCTTCTGCTTCAATCAAAAGCATATAAGCGTCCAGCGCACTGTGGGAAGTATGAAACGGCGTAACGGTAATATCTTTAATCTGTATGGGCTGCCCCGGCGTATAGGAATGCGCCGCCTGCAGCCTTTTTACTTTTTCGTCCTGCTTTGTTTTAGTACAGTAAATGTTATAAATCTCCTTTGCCGCTTTGCCAATATACAACGGAATCTCCGGCAACAACGCATCAATCATGCCAATGTGATCTCCGTGGTAATGGGTAATGAACACAGCATCACAAGGCTGCATGACGTCTGCTTTGCTGTTTTTATTTTTGTCATTGTCAGCGTTTTTGTCGGCGTCGCCGTCCGCTTTAAAAGGAACCGTCACGCCGGGCAAAGGCAGCACAGCGTCCTTTGCTTCTTCCAATTCTTTTTCAATTTTGCTTCCCGGCAGCGGCTCACCCATGTCAATGATGATACGCGCCTTTTCTGTTTTGATTTCGGTAACGCAGCCACCGATCTGATGAGTGCCACGATGAATAATGATTTCCATATTTGCTTTTCCTCCTGTTGCAATCGTGTTGTTATTGTTTTTTTGTCATGCCTATTGTAGCATAAAACACAGCGACAGTCATCCGTTATTTCGGATAATTGTTTTCTGCACATCTGCTATAATCTGTCACGAAAATAAAAATACGCCGAACCATTCGCGCAGGGAGGAACAACCATGTTATTTTACAAAGCAAACATTCAGTGGAAACCAAAAGAAGAAAAAGCCGGAACCTTTTGCAACGCAGAAAACAACAACTACCCGTCGGCCCTTTCCAAACATTGGAGCAAGACCAACGCGCCTGTCTGGAACGAAAAACTGTATGACGCCTTATGTTACCAAACCACCTTATGCTTCATGTCAGAGTACGAGCCGGACATCGGGCTGGCCACCGTTTTCTTCGCCACCGATAAAAAAGAAACCGCTGCTTCCCTGCTTACTACGATTCAGCAGACATTAGCAGGAAACGCGGAGGATGTAAAACTGAAGTGGGAAGAAACTACCATTTTCGATATCGTAAAACAGCACAGAAACGCAGAACGCAAACGTTACCTGGCAAGCGTGTGCGATCCTGTATGGAACCTGCTGGACAATCACTTTCGC
>JAFZIG010000026.1 GCA_017554485.1 Acidaminococcaceae bacterium
AATGTCCGCCTAACGTGTTCGGCGTGACTGGCAGGTCATCGACATTGTAACACGTTAGGATCTTTTTATTTTGTACGCTTCACACTCACCGCTTAAGCTCCACGGAACCTCGCCACTATGGCGAGGTTTTCATGCATACAAAAAACCTGATGCGTGCTAAACGCATCAGGTTTTTAATGCTTGCCAGGTATTCAATAAATGTCAATGTCTCCGGCGATCGTGGGCCCTATAATAGGCAGCCTTTTCCTGGTACATGGCATTATCCGCCCGACGGAAAACATCCCGGTACTCCGTATCCTCCCCGGGACGAAATGCCGCAACACCCTTAGCGATGGCAAGGGGCGCCTTGTAAGGCCTGTCTGCGTAATCCTGCGACTGCAGCGCCTCTTCCAGTTTCCGGAAACAAGGCTCCGGGTCGGGTTGTTTCGTTCCGTCAAAAACAGCTATAAACTCATCTCCCCCTATCCGGTAGAGGTTGTCTTTCCCGAACACCGCCTTCAACGCTTTTGCCACATCGGTGATCGCCATGTCACCGCACTCATGCCCGAATTTGTCATTGAGTTCTTTCAGGCTGTTCAGGTCAAACACGAAAACGGAGAAGTAAGCCGTCCCCCGGCTGATCTCGTCATCCAGGGAATGTATTTTTTCCAGGTAAGCCGTCTTGTTTCCAACCCCGGTCATCGCATCCACGACCGCAAGATTCCTGAGCTTTTGGTTCGCCTCTTCCAGTTCCTGTGTCGTCGCTTTGATAAATGTTGCCATCCGGTTGATCATGGAAACCTTTCCTTCAAAGGTTCGTTCAGCCATGCTGAGTTCCTTTTCAGGATGCTCTTTCGCTTCCCCTTCCCGCATGGCGGCAATGACCTGGGTGACGTTGTGCTGATTGACCGTATCACCGGTCCGTAAAAACTCTCCTGATGTGTAAAAGCCGGAAGTCGGAGCGATCCGCTGATAGGGTTCGGTCTCTTTGCCCACTTCACTGTTTCCCCAGAAAGTCCGGCGCGCCGCGCAGGAAAACACAAAAATACATTCCGGCGCAAACTTCAGGAGCCTGTTGCCTTCTTTCCATGCAGCATCCAGTATCGTCCACGGATCCCCATAGGCGATCCGCGCCTTCACGTTCTGGCTCATGTCCGAGGTCATGGTCAGGGAACCGTCCGGATTGCTTGCAACCGGGGCGCGCATGATGTCAATACCATTATACCGGTACAAAAAAGGAAACTCCAGCGTATTATTAAAGAAATGTTCATCGTTTTGGATATGCAGATACTTATAATAGATATCATAAGCCGGACGGTTGTTCAGTTCCTTGAGGATGCATCCGTCCGTCGCCGTTACGTTCAGGAAAGATCCCAGCGGCTTCCAGCCTGTGACAAAGGAGCTTTCCACATGAAAGTCTTCTCCGCCAAAGAGGATAAAAACGATGCCTTTCTCCTGATAACCCGA
Source organism: Acidaminococcaceae bacterium (assembly GCA_017554485.1). Taxonomy (GTDB): domain Bacteria; phylum Bacillota; class Negativicutes; order Acidaminococcales; family Acidaminococcaceae; genus Succiniclasticum. The sequence continues at coordinate 1,447 of JAFZIG010000026.1, forward strand.
TGCCTTGGAAAAAACGCAGGCGTCATCTTTCTCCAGATCCTCGCAGAACGCCCCGCCGCCAAAAATCTGCACACCTGTCCTGATATGGGAAAGATGTTCGCAAAGCGTTGTCATGGACATGCCGCGTATCGTAACGAGAAGTTCCACTGCCTTGACCCAGGGCCGTTTATCCACTTCAGCCGCCAGCATTTTCACAATGCTCTCCTGTGTATCTGCCTGCAACGGATACTGCAGCAATTCAACTTTTGTGGCGGGATATTCAAACAGCGTACAGACAACCGTAATGGAGCCGCCGGAGAAATCGCCGTTTACAATATTCCCGTTGGAAGAGCAGCCTGCATAGAGTGCTTCCGGAAGCATCCGCTCAATGGTTTTACATACATGCCCGATCCGCTCACGGTCCAGTATCTCGGTACAAATCTGGATCAGCACCTTGGAGTAAAGGTTGCTTTTGACCCATTGCCGCAGCTTATGCAACTCTTCTTCAAGTGTTTTATCATCCCGAAACGTAAACTGAAATTGTTTCATGTCACAGTCCCCCTATAACGTGGCCGCATATTATTTCTTACCATCTTGTGGCTCATCAACTCGTAGGCTTTCGTTTTCGAACAGTTTCTCAAAACTTTGGACAGACATGGGCTTGTAAAAATAATAGCCCTGCATCTCCGTACAGCCCAGGTTCTGCAGGAAGCGAGCCTGTTCAAGGGTCTCCACACCTTCAGCAATCAAATTCATCCCCAGCAGACGCACCATCTGTATCACGCTGCTCAGTATGATGCGCCCTTTCTCCGGATCCCCTTCTTCGGTAAGAAAACGCATATCCAGCTTTATCCGATCCACCGGCACCTGCTTAAGCATGTTCAAAGAAGAATATCCGCTGCCAAAGTCGTCCATCTCCACCTGGAAGCCCAGCTCCTGCAGCTGTTTCGTAGTGCTGATCAGGACTTCCGGGTTATCTACATAGGCCGTCTCGGTAATCTCAATCCGAAGCTGGTCCGGAGTAAGTCCATATTTTTGGATTAAATTGTGGAAGTGTTTGGGCAGATCCCGGTCTTCCCTGATGTCGCAGCGTGAAAGATTCACTGAAACGGATTGACGACAGCCCTGCTCGTTCCATCGGCAAAGATCCTGACAGACCTTATCCCAGACATAACAATCCATATCATAAATGAGACCGGTCTGTTCCAGTATGGAAATAAACTCCGCGGGCTGCAGGTATCCCAATGTAGTATGAGCCCAGCGGCAGAGAGCCTCTGCCCCGGTAACCTTTCCCGTCTTAAAATCCACCTGAGGCTGATACCATATTTTCAAATTATCGGACTGGATGGCCGCAGGCAGATTATTGATGACATCCGCAGCCCGTTTTCCCTTTTCCCACTGTTCCGGATTATAAAACTCCCAACCGTCATTACGTGTTTCCCGTACCCTTTTTTCCGTTACCCGCGCATAATCCAGCATGTGGTCCACATCAATCTGGCGGTAATCCTCCGGCGTCAATACATAAATGCCGCCGCAGACTTGTACTTTGTAATCTTTCCCGCGATCTGTAAAGTAGCTCCGCACATGGTTAACCACGTCCTGATTATGCATGCGCAGGCTTTCTTCTCCTCCCGCAATGTGGAGCACCGCCATATGATCGGCTCCTATCCGGCATACGGCTTCCTTATCCGAAAGAGCGTCCTGCGTTTTTTTAAGCCAGAAGCGAAGCAGTTTGTCCCCTGCTTTTTTTCCCATCCTGTCGTTGATATACTTAAAATTTTTGATATTTCCGTAAGAAAGCAGGTAAGGTGTATCCGGATTTGCCCGCATCAGTTCCTCTACCCGTTTGCGAAACCCATTCAGGCTGTACACGCCGGTCAGCGAATCGTAATCAACGAGCTTGCGCATCTTCTCTTCCTGAGCGCGGTATTTCATCACGGCAATCACAATGAGAGAAGCAATGAGAAGGAATGCTAAAAGAATGATCACGCCGTACTGATAAAGATAATCGAAAAAATCATACCGGTACAGTCGCCGGGACGTGTGATCCAGAATTACGGCCTGACGGCGGGTATCGGTCAAAGAAGCAATGCCACCGTTTAGCCGCCCGATAATCTCCCTCCCCTTCGGGGTATCCAACGTGCCTGCCCGAAAGTCCATGGAAAACATGGCCATGGGATGGACTGTCAGATTAGAATAGGACGGCTTCTGCAGCACATAATACCAGACGTAGGAATTATGCAACAGCGCGTCAACCTTTCCTGCCCGAAGCGCTCGCACACAATCAGGCATGGTCTCATACAATGCAATCTTGATGCCGGGATACAGCTGGCGCACCGTCTCCGCAGCCCCGCCAAGAGAATGGAGCATGCCAACCCGCAACTTATTTAGGGGCGGTGTCTCATGACTTCCTACGGTAACAAGGGTAAACGGGGTCTGGAGAAGATTGTCCGAAACAATGCTGGGATGACCGGAAGCAGCAGCAACAGCACTGCCGAATGGCATAACCACGTCGTAGTCTTTATTGTCCAGCGCGTCTTTCAGTGTCTTCTCCTTTATAACCCTGAAAGCAACGTTATACCCAGCCTTCGCCGCGGCGGTGCGCATCAGATCTGCCCCAATGCCCGTTATCTCATCCGTTTCCGCATCCAGATAAAAAACCGGGCAGCGATCCACAGGCACACCAATCGTCAGCGTTTCACTGTCGCTTGTACCGGGAGCCGCCAGAACAGAAGCAACCATACAGGTCAGCACAAGGAAAGCACAAAAAAGAGAGGCCAGGAGTCGTTTTGATCCTCGAACTACTTTCATTGACGGGCACCTTCCTCTCATGTGACTTGATAAATTTTATTTTAAATAAAAACTATTACTATTAAGTGATTAATTATATCATAAATTGCTTATGGCAGACTACACCCAGGATCAATTTTTTATTTATTCTCTGCGTAAACGGCGGGCAAAATAGCTGCAAGATTTGAGAATTCTTTGATATTATGAGCAAAAAGACCCTGAGATACTTCCACATGAACTCTCACTCCTTCAGGCAGAGTACAGATAATCTTGTTATCAACCATACCATAACCTATCCAAAAGCGGGAGCAAAACATTACGCCTTCCTTATACGGATACCATTTATGCGTCATGGCTGCAGCACAGTTTCCCGCCCCAATAGCGCAGACCATAGAGGCACAAGCTTCTGTCCCGATCAAATCTGGTTCATAGCCGAAATCTTTCGGGCTTTTAAAACAGAGTTTCAGGAAATCCGGGCCCATACCTACATCTTCCAAAATGTAATGGTTAACACCCCAGGTCTTCTCCCTGACAGGCACGTCGGGGTCACATACGTAATCCACACGATCTGCCCTGGCAAAATAATGATCTTCCGGATCCCAGATTTTATAACGCAGATCAGAGCCAACGCTATGCCATGGGAACCACCAGTCTAACATTTCCACCGTAACACCCGGCATATACGTCATGTTGCAGACAAAGCCTGTCCCGTCAGGAGATGTCCCATACCCCATTTGGCAATAATCTGTATCCTTGCCAGCCAGAAACAGATTTTTCTGTTCAAAAGGTACGCAGGGAATCTCCTGTGGCGATTTTAAAAGTTCCATTTTTTCTGCCGGAATCTCTGCCATATCCTGTTCAAAAAACTTGTAATAGGACAA
>JAFZIG010000027.1 GCA_017554485.1 Acidaminococcaceae bacterium
GGCCCTGATTTTAAGCTTCAGTCCCCTGTGGATCACCTGGATCAAGGTCAATATCATCAACGCTATGATGATCGGTCTGGCGGTCGGCATGATCGCGGAGTTCATCCGCACCCGCAACCTGAAGACTGTCTTTGACGGCGTGCAGGCCTTCTTTGACGGCATGGGCATGCAGATGGCCAACGTGGTAACCCTGATTGTTGCCGGTCAGGTATTTGCCCAGGGCTTAATGAGCATGGGCGTCATCAATACCCTGATCAAAGGCAGCCAGAGTGCAGGCTTCTCCCCCATGATGATGATGGTGGTGATGGTAGCAATCATCGCCGTATCCTCTATCGTAATGGGTTCCGGCAATGCGCCGTTCTTCGCCTTTGCAGCCCTGACCCCGGCGGTAGCCAAAGCCAGTGGCATCGCACCGGTGCTGTTCCTGCTGCCGATGCACTTCGCAGCGTCCATTGCCCGTACCTGCTCTCCCATCACTGCGGTTATCGTAGTATCCTCCGGCATGGGCAACGTTTCCCCCTTTGACCTGATCAAACGCACCTTCATCCCCATGTGCGGCGCCATGATCGTCAACGTAGCCATGACCTTCTTCTATTACTATCGCGGATAAGAATATGAATTTAAGGAAACACTGGTTAAATGAGTTTGTGCAATTATCGTGCAGACGGATTAATCAGTGTTTTCCTATTATAAAACAGACGAGGTGACAAACTATGTTTCTTGCGGATTGTCATTGCGATACACTGAGCGAGCTGTACAAGCAAAAGAAAAGTTTATACGCCAACAACCTGATGCTGGACGCGGAACGGATTTTACGCAACGGCGGCGGCCTCCAGTTCATGGCCATGTTCATTCCCACAGAGGTGTTCCGCGCCGGGGCAGGGGCGACCTATACCCTGAAGCTTATTGATACTTACCTGCGGGGACTCAGGGAACTGGAACAGAAAGGCATCAGCGTGAACCGCATTTTGTCCAAAGAAGATTTGAAACAGCTTCCTAATGGAGAATTCAACACACTGTTAGCCATTGAAGAAGGCGGCGCCCTGGACGGCAGCCTGGAAGTACTGCGGGTGTATTACGAGCTGGGCGTGCGCTGCATGACCCTGGTCTGGAGCAACCGCAACGATATTGCCGACGGCGTCAACGAGGAATGCAGCAAGGGCGGCCTGACCATGTTCGGCCGTCAGGTAGTGGCAGAGATGAACCGTCTGGGCATGGCGGTAGATGTGTCCCACATTTCCACCTACGGTTTCTGGGACGTGCTGGAACACAGCGGCAAGCCCATTATCGCCACTCATTCCTGCGCCTACAGCCTGTGCGACCATCCCCGGAACCTGCGGGACGACCAACTGAAAGCCCTGGTAAAAACCGGCGGCTTTGTAGGCATTAACTTTGCCGGACAGTTTTTGGAAAAGGACTGGAAGGATGCCTGCATCGAAAGCGTGTACCGGCATTTGGCGTATATGATGGATGTTATGGGCAACGACGACCATTTGGGCTTTGGCAGCGACTTCGATGGTATCAGCCATCCCCCGTATAATCTGCAGGGCGTGCAGGACTTTATTCCCCTGTTTGAGTACCTGGGTAAAAAGTTCAGCGACACCACCATCAAAAAGCTGGCGTACAAAAACTGTATTGCGTATCTGGAAAAAGTGTTGTAAGTTAATCGTCAGGAAGGAAAATTGAAATGAGAAGATTTTTTATGGCAATTATAACAATGGCTCTTATTTTTACCTGCGCCCTATCCGCATGGGCCAACCCTAACGGCGGTATTCCCAGGTCCCATACCTTCCCGGTGGGGATGACGCCTGCCGAAACGCTGCAATATTTCCACCACAAAATTACCGACGGCGAGCCCGGCTTAGCCTGGGACATACTTACCGAAGATTATAAAAACGCCTTCCGGAGCTACGAGAACTTCAGGGACGGTTACCGGACAACTCTTTCCAGCCGCCCCAGCAAGATCCGCCAGTTGCAGCGGGACGCCAACACCATGGAAGTGTTTTACCTGCTGAACGCGGAAGACCGGGAAAATGACCAGCAGATCCTCGTACAGATCTTTGAGTGCTCTGCCATTATGAAACGGGTTGACGGCTGCTGGAGGATCGACAGCGGAACAGGTAAACTGCTGAGCCGTACGGTTCTGGGTTCCCGGGAAACCGCCCGGGCGGTCCTGATGGATTACCATGAATGCATCACCAACAAAGAAATGAGACGGGCCTGGAGCTTTTTAGGCGACAGGTATAAAAAAGCCTTTGGCGATTTTGCTACTTTCTGCAAAGGTTTCGATACCACCGTTAGCAGCGTGATCAGCGATGCGGTACCTGTGGCCGATGGCCCTGACATGGTAACGTTTGAGTACACCCTCACAGCCAAAGATGCTACGCCGGAAACCAATATCGAACAGGTCTTCAAAGGCGGAGCGAATCTGGAAGTAGTGCCCGGCAGGGGCTGGGTCATCATGTCAGCCGAGAACAAACTGGTAAACCGTTATTTCCCGCCGAAATGGTAAACAGTTAGGTTGAGGATAGAAAAGCGTAACATTTTTAAGCGGCTTTTCGGACACAATTAAACACATAAAGCGAAGACGGACGTTGACCGCAACGCCCGTCTTTTATTTTTATCCTGTTTCGCTCTATTTCGTTACATTCTGATAAATCTTCACTGCACTGGTTTCATCAATATATTGTCTCAACAAGCGACAATCGATTCTATATTATTTACAGTACCCTACCTTTTCTTTGTATTCTTTCCCTGTTTACGCATTTCCTTTTCCGTTTCATTTCCTGCTACGCCGTTTGCCCGTTCCACCGCGCTGCCCGGCAGCATGATGCGCTCCGGATCATTCTTTGCCCGCCAGCCAAAATACACAAAGAAACCGAGACACACCAGCATGAAACCCGCGCTGGTAGCCTGTGCGCTGGTAAGACCCAGCAGCCAGGGTTCTGCGTAATCGCCCCGCAAAAACTCCAGGCAGAAACGTTCCAGAGAATATAAGAAACCGTACAGGCACAGCGCCTGCCCTTTTGCGTGCGGAAAGGCCCGGAAAACTAACAGCAGCGCAAACACCACCACGTCCAGCTGCCCTTCCCATACTTCCGCAGGCCACAACGGCTGGGTGCCGTAAGTTGCACGGGCCAGGGTCCCCTCCGGATAGATGATGCCAAAGTCACCGCCGGTAGGTGCACCGAAAGCATCGCCGTTCAGCAGGTTAGCCATACGACCCACGGCCTGCCCCAAAATCATAGCCGGACAGACGATATCCGCCAAAGCCAGCCAGTCGATCTTATGCAGCTTGCAATACACAATGCCGGTAAGCAGACCTCCCAGCATGCCGCCTTGTACCGCCATACCACCCTGCCACACGAAAGGAATCTCCAGCAGGTGATCCTGGTAATAACTCCAGTCAAAGAAAAACACGTCCCATAACCGGGCGCCGATCAGTCCGGCAAAGCCGCCGTAAATGCCTATATCCAGCACGTGTTCGTGCCAGCGCCCGTCCTGCCGGGCCAGGAAATAGGCCGTGCCAGTGGCCATAAAAATAGCCAGGGTGAGCATCAGCCCATACATGCGTATGGGGAAATCGCCGATATGAAATAAATACTGGTGCATATGAATTGCGTCCTTCCGCAGTGTTATTTTAACAGTTATAAATTTTTATATTATTGTAACACAAGATAGAGTATTCCGTACAAATTATTTGCAGAAAATAATAGTGTGCACAGGCTGGAGCGAGATGAGCGAAGCGGCTAAATAATAAGAGTACGTAAAGGACGCTACGGTGGGGACGTCCTCTTTGCACAGAACTTTCCCGCCGTTAGTTTTCTCATGATTTCCAATTTATCCTCAATCAGGCAAAGCTGCTGATAAATGAATCAAAGTTTTATTAAAAAATCGCCGGCTTTTACACCGGCGAACGTGATTAAAACTTACAGCACTGCTACGCCAATCGACTTGGCAAGTTTGCGGATGGCAGCCTCAGAAAGCTTGCTGATATCTTTAATAGCTTCCAACGGATAATTCTTTTTCAACATGTCCGTCGCAACACGCTCATTAATCTCTTTTTCGGTTTCCTGTCTGGTTACCCGCCGTTCCTCGCGGCGCAACAACTCCTTCTCTCTTTCTTCGTCGTATTCCGTCAGAAACATAGCCTTCACCCCCGCTCTGTTCGCAAACAAAAACTCCCTGATGACAAAATCATCCGGCATTTCATCAATGGCAGCATCCACCGCCGCTTCAAAATTCCGCAGCTCACGCTGATGCTGACGCACCTTTTCCACCAGCCACGCATACTCACCCAAAGGACGGCAGGTATCCATCAACGCCTGGTTCTTCCCATAATTGATGTTAAGCATTGTCACCTTAACTTCAATGTCACCCCCGCCACCGAAGGCGTCGCTCAGTTTTAGCACCTGCCGCTCAGGCTGCTCTGCCGTACCATTGTAAAAACAGAGACAGTTCGGCTTGGGCAAAGGCTGCAACCTGCTGCTGTACCGGGAATACTCGCTGGTCGCAATGTAATTATCATACAGTCTGCTGCCATATGAGAGAAACCGCATGGGCATGTTCGGGTTGAAACTGCTCTGGTGCTCCCACAAATTCATTTCGTCCAAGATGATGAAGGACACATCGTTCTTCATCTCCATGTACACTGCATCATCGATGGTGTTGAAGTGAATGTCATCCGGATTCTTGTGATTGGAACCGTTAACGCTGTTGTACAGCGCCAGCGTCCATTCCTTGTTGGCCGGATTTCCAAAAATAAACTTGAAAACCCTGTCCTTGTACTTCGGGTTAACCCGTTTTCTGTTATTTCTTTTCATTAATTTTCCTTTCAAAGCGTTTCTGACCATTGCCGTGAAAAGAAAATCTGGCTCAATTCAATGTTATTTTAGCACATTTTAAGGATGCATGCTATGAAGAATTGGTGAAAAGAAAAATCGCCTGCACCGTTTCCGATGCAAGCGACTTGTCAACAGAACTTATTCAACCCAGTACACCCTGCCGTCTTTGCGTTGCGCGGCGGCAGGTGTGTCGCCCTCAACATAACCCACAGCGCAGCGCTTGGCTTTATATTAGACATTCTGGGCATTCCATACCAATTTTAAATTTTCGCATAACTTAAAAACATAAACAGCGCAATGAATTTAATACACTACATCCTCAATGCCAAACCACTGAGCTTGATCATTCCATTTGAAACGGAACTCACCTTTTTTTATAAATTTCCAGCCCAATTCTTCACGCAACTCATAAGGTATACATATTGTATCATTAAAAACCCTGATCCCTTTGCCATCATATCTAAAAACAGGATTTTTAACACCGCCAGCATATTGATCAACAGCTTTACGGTCTACAAAATTCACTGCTTTCCCATCATGCCACAAATACCAACTACCAGTTCTATGTAAAAGCATTGTTAATCTATGTGCCTCGTAACCAGTACTTTTACTATATTCAATGACACTAGAAGGCTTCAAAGGTTTATCTTTGTTTGTGAAGCTGTTCGCCATTCTAGAATGGGAATAATCATAATACTTAAAGTAACACTGCCCTGTCTTGGCAAATTCTTCCTGCATCGCACGTGTCAGCGGCCCAACATCAGCAAAAGCAGTATTGCAGGCTATTAGAAAGCATAACATCAGATAATATCTTTTCATCCCTTCTGCTCCTTCAATAATAATGGCTTTAAACAAGATATTATTATTTATATTATAGTACGATAATTACGGATGCTGCATAACTTCCGTAATCAATTCTTCTTTCATTGCCGTTTCTCCTTCCTTTTATTCCAGAGAACGGCAAGCAACGGCAGTTCTTATGGTTTAACTCCCGCCGTTGGTGGGAGTTTTTCGAAAAAACATATTAACACTTGAACAATTATATCATATGAATTTTGACAACAGTGTTGTCATTTTTTATTCTTCTTCCATCCCTGTACTTTCTGGTAAACTTGCCAATTCCTGTAATTTTTTACGCAAAACATTTTTATCGGGCAACTGTAACTGATACTGCGCTACCATCATAGGTGAAAGGGTACGGCTCATCGCATACTCTACCACTTCATCATTTTTATTAGCACATAACAACAAGCCTACACTGGGATTTTCATCTTCCTTCTTAACCTGCCGGTCTAATCCTTCCAAGTAAAAATCCAGTTTTGATACATATTCCGGCTTAAATTTTCCAGTCTTCAATTCCATTGCTACCAGGCAACGAAGTTTTCGATGGAAAAACAATAAATCAATTCTATAATCTTCCCCGCCAACCTGTATCGGATATTCCTCACCCACAAACGTAAAATCTTTGCCGAGTTCCAAAATGAAATCGCGCATTCCCAGAACCAAAGCTTTGCGGAAATCATTTTCTTGGAAATGATCCGGCAAGTCAAGAAACTCAATTACATAAGAATCAAGAAAAGGATTCTGATGCGACGGTATCACTTCCGGCAACAGTTTCTTTTTGGAAAGCATGTAACGTTCATAATATCCACTGTCAATTTGCCGTTCAAGCTGTCGATAACTATAGTGTTCTTTAATTGCGAGTTTTATATAGAATTCCCGCTCCTCCGGAGATTTTGATGCCGCCATAATCAATAAATGGTTAGACCAACTTAATTTTGACAACAGTGTTGTCACTTTTTGATCAGCAGCATATGTTTCATAAAACCTTTTCATCCTATACAGGCCACGACTAGTAAAGCCTTTAATTCCGGGGAACTGTTTCTGAATATGATTAGCAAGAGATTCCATGAAAGCGTCGCCGTAACTGGAATCTGATGACACTTCAGATAAAAACTTGCCTACTTGCCAATACATCAATATCAATTCTTCGTTTACCTTGCGATAAGCGTTATTACGCGCTTCTTCAATTGTTTTTGTAATTTTGAAAAACGTATTATCAAGATTATTCATACGTTGTTTCCTTTCAATTTAAATTTTAACAACAGTGTTGTCACTTTTTATTCGAACATAAATTTTTTGCCTCTAAACAATGCTTCCATCTCAGCAAAACGAGAATTTACTTCAGCAGGCACAGGCCCTTTATATTAATATATTTATCACGAATGCCAGTCCCGAATGGCAAGCAGGTCGTCTTTCTGATCTTGTGGTAGTTCGCTATGGCAAAGATCATAAGAAACTTATAGATGGTTCTTATCCAGTGTATGGGTCAGGCGGAATCATGCGTTATGTTGAGAAACCGTTGTATGACAAGGAATCTGTTTTAATACCACGAAAGGGATCTCTTAATAATGTCATGTATGTAAATGAGCCATTCTGGTCTGTGGATACCATGTTCTTCACAGAAATGAAACTTTCAAATGTTGCAAAATTTGTTTTTCATTTCTTGAAGAGTAAGGATCTCGCTTCCTTTAATGCCGGTTCGGCTGTTCCTAGTATGACTACTGACATTCTAAATGCTATGGAGTTACCAATCCCGGATACTAAAACCTTCTCAAGGTTTGAGGAAATCGTTAAGCCAATGTACTTAATCATTCAACAGAACATCCGAGAATCAAAAAAGCTCGCTGAATTAAGAGATTCATTGCTTTCCCGGCTTATGTCCGGCGAACTGGATGTCTCCGACCTTGACCTTTAAGCTGTTAAATTCTCGTTTATATCGTTATTGACCTTAATTTTGTCATCAATTACACTTAAAAAACTAGCTATTTTTCTTTGTAACTCTATTGAAGGATAAGTAATAGGTACCTCTCCCATAAATTTTGTGTTAATTGATGGCATTGTTGCCCCAGTAGCAATACCTCTCACAAACTGTTTTGTATTTTCAAGCGTAAAAAAATAATAAAGGTATTGTGGATCAATCTTATTATTCGGTCTTACCCTCAAACACCTTCCGGAAAATAACCAACCTTCATATTCTTTGCTCGCAAAGGAACAACGATCAACAGCACCTACTCGACTGAAAACAATATCTCCTTCTTGAAGGATATATTTGCTCAGTCTTGTTTTATCAGTATTAGAAACACACGGCAAATTTTGCTTGGAAAATCTTTTATTACCTAAATGTTCAACGGCAACAATAGGAGTTCCAATATCAACATAATCATCCTTATGAAGTTGGCTGCCAAATGGGCCTGTTTGAATATCCGCTAGCAACGAAAGCGGCTTTGTCTTAAAATTAAACTTCATATCCAATCGCCTTTAATTTATTCCTGATTTCATCTTCCAATTCGTGGGATTTTTTAAACATAACAGACAAATCCGAAGTCAGGCGTGTCATTTTTTCTTCAAAGGGTTCGCCATCGTCTTCCTGTTCTTCAATACCAACATAGCGTCCCGGCGTCAGAATATAATCCTGTTTCTCGATGTCCTGCAAAGTTGCCACGGCGCAGAAACCTTTTACGTCTTTCAATGTTCCGTTTTGGAATGCCGCAAAGGTATCTGCTAATTTTTGGATATCTTCTTCAGAAAAATCACGGTGCTTCCTGTCAACCATGTGCCCCATCTTCCGGGCATCAATAAACAGCGTCTTCCCTTTTTGCTTTTTCCCTTTGATAATGAACCACAACGTTACCGGTATGGTAACACTGTAAAAAAGCTGTGTCGGCATGGCGATGATGCCTTCAATCAGATCATCTTCAATAATGTTTTTGCGAATTACGCCTTCACCGCTTGCCTGGGTAGCTAAAGCACCGTTTGCCAGCACCAATCCAATTTTCCCGTTGGGCGCCAGGTGATGGATCATGTGCTGGATCCAGGCATAGTTGGCATTGCCCGCAGGCGGAATACCATATTTCCACCGCACATCATCCAGCAGTTTATCCTGATTCCACGGGTGATAATTGAAAGGCGGGTTCGCTAAAATAAAATCTGCTTTCAACGTGGGATGCAAATCATTGGTAAATGTATCCGCATGATACGGTCCGAAGTCTGCGTCAATTCCCCGAATTGCCATGTTCATCTTGGCCATTTTCCATGTGTCGGCGCTGGCTTCCTGCCCGTAAACGGAAATGGAGCCCCGTTTGCCGGAATGTGCCTGAATGAATTTCGCGCTTTGTACGAACATGCCGCCCGACCCGCAGCAACAGTCATATACACGGCAGTTGTCGAAAGGACGTAATATCGCTACCAACGTTTTAACCACGCTGGACGGTGTATAGAATTCGCCGCCGCCCACGCCTTCTTTTTCCGCAAACTGCGCAATGCAATATTCATATGTGCGCCCCAGCAAGTCTTCGCTTTTTTCCGTATCGCTCATATCAATATTGTTAGTAAAGATATCAACTACGTCGCCTAATACCCGTTTGTCCAAATCCGGGCTGGCATAGTTTTTCGGTAATACGTTTTTGAGCGTTTTGTTTTCTGTTTCAATAGCCCGCATGGCAATGTCAATGACAGTTCCAATTTCCGGTGTATGGGCAGCAGCGGAAATTGTGCTCCACCTTGCTGCTTCCGGAACAAAGAAAATATTTTCCATTGTATAGGCGTCCCGGTCATTTTCAAATCCGTCGCCTTCTGCCACAAGCTCCTGATAGCGTTTATCGAATGCAGCAGAGATATAACGCAGAAAAATCAGGCCTATGATGACTTTACGATATTCTGCTGCAGGTATGTGTCCCCACAAAACGCACGCTGCATCCCACAGCTGCTTCTCAAAACCTATATTAGCGTTGGTTTTATCCGCCATACGGTTACTCTCCTCTCAGTTGGTAACGTAATCTTATTTATATATTATACACCTTTTGCCTCTTACGTTTCATAATATTTATCAAATTCTTCAGGTGTCAATTCACGGATTAACTTTAACGTAAGCCAGTGATTTCTCGCGTCTTCGTAGGTATAATTCTTCTTAAAACGGCCTTCCAGCTTCGGGTATTGCGCATTGAACGCAGCAACGTCCTGCGCCGTCAGTTTTGTTTTGGTAAATGTGTAAATGGTTACGGCCACTCCAGACTGTTTTTTCGCTAATACGTTCAGCGTGCTCACATCCACGTATCCGTCTATCAGGATAATTTCCTGTTCTGCTTTCTGTATCAATTCTATAAGCAGGCTGAACGCATCATAGATTTGTCCGTCAAAGAATATCTTCTGGTGTGTTTCTGTATGTTCACCAATGTACTCAAAAAGCTGGTCAAGCTTTTTGTCTGTCTGTTTCTGGTATTCCAGTTGCCGCAGCTCCACATTGCTGATCCTCTCGAACAGCGTAGCGTTGTTTGCAATGAAGTGGCGCATTTCCCGAAAAGCCCGCATAATAAAAATGCTTTGCGTTTCTGCCAATTCCCCTTTCAGAACAGTAGCCAGCATATAAATCCCCTGTTCTGTAAAGACGTAAGGTAATTTTCTACGACCACCAGATTGTCCCTGAAACATGCGAGTTGTTCGTGAAGTGACAATTTGGCACTTCACGAGATTATCCACTTCATCCCGTGTAAGCTGAAACATAAAATCTTCAGGGAATCGTTTTCCATTCCGCTTAACCTGGCGATTTAGATTCTTTACTTCATAACCGTAAAGATCCGCCAAGTCACTGTCCAACATCACCTGCTTTCCCCGGATGGTAAATATCCGACGTTTGATATCGTTAGCGTCCAATGATATAATTTCTGAATCGTTTTCCATAAGCAACCTCCCACTTTATAATTTTGGAAACAAATGTTCGTTGTTGTTGTATCACAGGTTTTATAAAAATAAAAGCGAACAAAATCGCTTCCACCCCTTCAAGGGGTGGTTCGCTTAGCCCTATAAGGGCCCAACACAGGCCAGCGCCTAAATGACGCTGGCTTTCACTTTGTTCAAGCCGTCGTGGTATGACTAC
>JAFZIG010000028.1 GCA_017554485.1 Acidaminococcaceae bacterium
CTTGTACGGTTTCAGGAAATCACAGAGATATTCGTTTTTTGCCGGGCCTTCTTTCAGATACCCGCTCCACATGGAATACACGATAGCGCTGTCCGCTTCATCGTAATAATGCGCCAGCATCCACTTGCTCCAGTAATTGGGACGGATCAAGGCCACAAAGCCGTACTCGTCCATCATACTCAGCAGCTTCGGGTTCTCTATGGGTGTTTTGTATTTTACACATGTCTCGTCATTAATAAAATGGGTATACGCATACCGAAGCCGGTAAAAATAATCTTCTTTACCGAATGTCTTTGTCACATACTGCAAAACAATATTCTGGTACAGGTCGCTCACCAGCGGAGCGTGATATCTGCGGTGATGGTAAAACTCCGCAATGCGGTCAATATGCGTGCTGGAACACAGCACAAATACCTTTTTATATTTTTTCATCAGCGTATCAATCTGTCCGATCACATCCAGCTCCGTAGGACTGGTACGCACCTGGTCAGGCAGCATAGTTCCTTCGCAGATCAGGTAATCAATGGAAGCGATATTCCTTTCAGACAGTTTGGCTTTCAAATCATAAAGCCACTGGTTCCCTTTTACCCCGTGCAGGGAAAAGTCCCCGGTGTGTAGCACGGTTTTGCCTTCTGCTTCAATCAAAAGCATGTAGGCATCCAGCGCGCTGTGGGAAGTATGAAACGGTGTAACGGTAATATTTTTAATCTGTATGGGCTGCCCCGGCGTATAGGCATGCGCCGCCTGCAGCCTTTTTACTTTTTCAATCTGTTCTGTTTTGGTGCAGTAAATGTTATAAATCTCCTTTGCCGCTTTGCCAATATACAACGAAATCTCCGGCAACAACGCATCAATCATGCCAATGTGATCTCCGTGGTAATGGGTAATGAACACAGCATCACAAGGCTGCGCACCGATAGCCTGGCCGTTTTCATTTATGTCAGTGCCGTCCTCCGCCACATAGGTCACTGTCACACCGGGCAGCGAAAGCACGCTGTCCTTCCCTTCTTCCATTTCATTTTCAGTTTTGCTCCCTGGCAGCGGCGCCCCCATGTCAATGATGATACGCGCCTTTTCTGTTTTGATTTCGGTAACGCAGCCACCGATCTGATGAGTGCCACGATGAATAATGATTTCCATATTTGCTTTTCCTCCTGTTGCAATCGTGTTGCTATTGTTTTTTGTCATGCTAATTGTAACATAAAACGCAGTGACAGTCATCCGTTATTTCGGATAATTGTTTTCTACACATCTGCTATAATCTGTCACGAAAATAAAAATACGCCGAACCATTCGCGCAGGGAGGAACAATCATGTTATTTTACAAAGCAAACATTCAGTGGAAACCAGAAGAAGAAAAAACCGGGACCTTTTGTAACGCAGAAAACAACAACTACCCGTCGGCCCTTTCCAAACATTGGAGCAAAACCAACGCGCCTGTCTGGAACGAAAAACTGTATGACGCCTTATGCTACCAGACCACCTTATGCTTTATGGCAGAGTATGAACCGGACAGAGGACAGGCCACCGTTTTCTTTGCCACCGATAAAAAAGAAACCGCCGTTTCCCTGCTTACTACCATACAGCAAACATTAGCAGGAGACGCGGAGGATGTAAAAGTGAAGTGGGAAGAAACTACCATTTTCGATATCGTAAAACAGCACAGAAACGCAGAACGCAAACGTTACCTGGCAAGCGTGTGCGATCCTGTATGGAACCTGCTGGACAATCACTTTCGCTATGACAACAGCATCATCGCCGGAACCGAGGGCAGGGAAACCATCCAGAAACAAAGCGTATATACTGCCGGTGATGTGTTGCACCAGGCGCGGAACAGCTTTGCGGGCGAAGCATTCCGCGAAGAAATAGACCGCATCTATTCTGACAAAAATCCTAAACAGTTTTACGGCATCCCGGTACATTATGACTTTTGTTTCACCGACACTGAGGCCGCCAGAAAACTGATCAGCCTGCTGTCACAGGCATTGCTGGAAAACGGGCGGCTGCTTGGACGCCGGATCACAACCGTATCCTATTTCAAACTGGACTTCCGCCATGATGAGGATAAGTGGAACGAACTGGAAACCGTATGCAGGCTGGCTAACGGCACCATGCTGGTCATCGATTTCACCGATACTGACAACAATGCAAACATACGGCGGCGGCCGATGTTTATGGGTACATCCTCAGATAACAGTGACGATGAAATCCTGAAACGGTTCTTCCGGCTAATGGAAAAATACCATCAGAAAACCCTGTTTGTACTGTTGGAAAACCCGAAACAGGGAATCATGCAGAAATATTATGATTCAGAACGCACGGGATTTTCCTTTGTACAGTTTACAGAACAGATCAACGACCGGGTCACTGCCCTGAAATTCCTGGCCCGGTTGTTGGAAGAAAGCAATTTAAGTTCGTTTGTGCCCCAGGACTGGGAAACGATCTTAACAGGACAGGAGCCATACA
>JAFZIG010000029.1 GCA_017554485.1 Acidaminococcaceae bacterium
GATAACAATGTCCGCGCCTTCATCGACATCTTTGAAGGACTTTACCGCTGCGACTCCGAATGCCGTTACTGCTGCGGAAACCACGGATACTTTCTTGCCCACGGCTTCCATCTTTTCTCCGACTTCTCCTGTCACAGCAGAGATCTTGGCCAGCGCTGCGGATCCTGAACCTGCAGTTTTTTCCAGCTTTTCAAGTTCCTGTTCCGTTGCTATGATCTCCCGCTGCAGAGCCTGATATTGTTCGGAGTTTTTGTCCACTCCGTTTGCGTCCATGTCCGCCTGGGCTTTTTTCAGCTCTTCCAGTTTCGTTTTTGTGTTTGTGATCTGTTCCTGCAGGAGCTGTGTCTTCTGGGTGAGCAAAGTGGTATTAGTCGGATCCAGTTTCAGGAGCCTGTCTACATCTTTCAGCTGGCTACCCGTCGATTTGATCTCGCTGTTTATGCTTTTAAGCGAATCCATCAAGCCTGTTGCGTCTGCCGATAATTCAATTGTGATTCCTCTGATTTTTGATCCAGCCATAGTGTTTAAAGTTTATCCATATCTTCCTGGGTTGCTATCTGATCATATTCATATGAATCGTTTGCCGCTTCTATGAATATGTCGTTAACCATGCCTATTGATAATTCCTGCAGATCAGCCGTCGTTATTCCACAGCTGAACGCGCGCCGGAGAAAAAGTGCCGTGTTTACTTCACGGTCAATTTTCCTCCCTTTTTTTTTAGTGTTGAAAACGACTTATTTTCTTCTGTCCACAAAGAAATAATTTCCGGGAACACAAGATAAATATCGAATGTCTCGAATTGATCCAGCCAGGCTACTATATCGTCCGGAATATTTTCCGGATCTGCATGTTTTGCGAACATATATGCAAGTTCTTCAAACATTTCGAGCGATTCAATCGGAAGTGACGATGAACCGTCCTCATTTTTCACAAGCCTGCTTTCCAATTTTGTCATGTCCACGATCAGGTCTCGGCCAAATTTCTGCCGGTACAAATATGTGACCGCTGCCGAAGTCTTGAACTTTACTTCCTTATCTCCAATTTTTACCGTCTTCTCCATATTTCCTCCTTACGCAAATAAGAGCGGCAGAAACGCCGCTCTTATCGTTTTATGTTTTGCTGTTATCAGCCTGATACTACCGGTGCAGTTGCCGGATATACTGCGCTGAACCATCCATTGTAGACCGTTGTTGTAGTCTGTTCAGTTGTCCTTACCCGGACGATTCCGTCCGCACCGGGTGTACATGAGATCTTAACCTTCTCTGTCTTTACCTGGATATTCTGTTCCTTGGTATCGCCTTCAACCTCCGGTCTGGTGGCCACGCAGTTATAGAACCAGAACCTGCTGGCTTTCTCGTCGCCTTCAAACTGGAACCCCAGGGCGAATTCCGTTGTTCCCGGATCTGCAATTTCTGTCATAACTTTATCCGTTGAGTCGATCGTGTTGTTGAGCACGTCCTCGTAGAACGAATCTGGAAGAAGCGCCACTTCAAGATCGCCCTCATACCCGTTATTGACTGCTGCCCTGAAGTATTCAATGTTATCCGCATAAAACTTGTAAAGCTCGCCCTGCGGATCCAGAGAAATTGATACAGCTCCCGGGATCGCTACCGGTGTATCATATCCGGATTGCGTCTTTACTGCGTAATATGCATTTTTAATGCCGTATTTGATTTTGTTTCCCATTTTTGCCTCCTATATCGTTACTTCATAAGTTACTCTGTAATAGTCCTCTCCGCTGTCGAAGTCCGGATCTCTTTGCCAGAAAAGATCATGGCCATCAAGAACGGCTTCCACGATCTTTTCCGTCTCTTCGCTATGGAATCTTGTGATAAGGTCTATCTGGATCTTCGTTTGCGGATAAAAAACCTTGTTATCCGCTCCGAAATTGTCACTTCCGATATCCTGATAAACAATGAACGGCAGGTCCGGTATATCCGGTTCCCTGAAGGCCATATATGCTACCGGAAGATCTGTTTCCAGTAATATGTCTTTCAATTCTGTCTGTTTCATGATTCACCTGATATTTTCATCTTGATTTTCTTTTCCAGCTCCTCTGATGCCTTTTCTTCCGCTTCCGCCCAGTGCGGGAATGCTCTTGCCATTCCTACGATCCGGCCTCCAGGTCTGTTTCTTACCACGTGGCCATGCTCCAGCAGGTGCGCAAGCTGATATTTTGAAGAATACACGGTAACCGTTGTTGCCCTGGAATCGTTCCTTGTTTCTTTCGACCGGAACGAACCCACGTATTTTGTTCCGCCTATCCCTGCCGCTTTCGCCTCTGCTTTCAGCGTTTTCACGCATGTCTTTCCGACAGCTTTCGTTGTCTCCGGAAGATCCCTGATCACTTCGTCGGAATACTCCTCTATGATCCCATTCAGCGCATCTGCCAGCCCTCCCAGGCTGACCCTCTGGTTACTGCTCATTTGATCCCGCCTTTTTCTTCTACGTATACTTCAATAATGTCGCTGGTCGGTCGATACGTTCTGTATACTCCATATCTTTCCCCGTTGTATTCGATCTGTTTTTCGTTTTCGTAGTCATAGAAAAACATTTCGAACAGCCATGCGGCGCGGTGTCCATTCTGCCCGGCTTCAAACAACTCCGTCCTTGTGACGCTTTTCGCATTGCAGTACACTTCCCGCCTTGACTCTTCCGGGATCGGCTGGTTATGGTCATCCATATGATAAGTTTCTTTGATCAGGCAGATTACATCACTCCTGTCCATCATTCGTCCTCCCAATTCGTAAACAATGTCGTCGTCATTAACTGGGCTTTCTGCTCATCATATGATTTTTTTAATTTCTCCGGATCTTCCGGATCCCCGAAGTGATAACGTACATACGTCATGATCGCGCGCGTCAGTAACGGTGAATTCATTTGGCTTTCTGTTAAAACTCCTCTGGTATCCAGATCCTCATAGCCTGCTTTGATCAGGTCCTTGATTTCTTCATCGAAAGCGGTTGTCGTGATCCGGAGCGTCAGCTTTGCTTTCTGCAGCATCCGATCAAGATGCTGTGCGTTTCCTTCTGTCGTCCAGTCCATAGCGTCTCCTCGCTGTTACTCTTTATATGCATACTCTCCCGGGATTACTTCCTGGGCGCAGATCGCTTCGATCAGCTCCGCTTTCTTTTTCAGCGGCGCTGTATCGATGCCCATATCTGCTGCCAGTTTTTTCAGGTCTTCAACTTTCATATCTTCCAGGCCTTCCCTGGCCAGGTGTCCGGTTTCCTGATCCTCCTGTTCCGGGATTCCGTTTCCGTCAAATGGTTCGATCAATCCCCGGTCGATACAGTCCTGTATCCTTTCCGGATCTTCCCATTCTAAAACGGTTCCCGGAGCATAACTCCGGGAATTATCGTATTTATCATTAAATGGATTTTTTACAATCACTTTCATTACCGTCCTCCTTAGCCTACGGCTGCTTTCTTCAGTACGACGAACCTCTTATCGGCAACTACTCCGATACCGACATATTCACGGCCTACAAGCTTCACAAGATCCGCTTCTGCATTCGTGTATGGATCTTTGAGGATCGACATGGTGTCTCCGTTCGGGAAGTTTGCCTGTGCTCCGTCGCCGAAATCACCAATGATTGCATATACGTCTCCCGTAGATGCACTTCCGAATGCAGGCAGTCTATCAGTATATACGATCTGGCTTCTCAGCCCCTCGAAGGTGTCGATCATATAATTTGCTCCCAGCTCGATCTTCCTGAATGCCGGATAGGTCTGTCTGTTCATTGCAATATGCAGGTCTCCTGCTTCTGCTGACAGAAGCGCCAGGGCATTTACAATCGTATCTTCTGCCGGGTTTGCGGACAGCTGCGGAACGCCTACGGCTGTAGATGTAGCTGCTGCCGGTGATCCGGTGATCTTTCCGATCAGGATTTCCTCTGCTTTTTCGATGATCTTATGTGCGATCTCTTTATAGAGGTATCCCTCAGTGTCGACCGTGGTACCTTCCAGCGCTTCATCCGAGATCTTAATCCATTTCTTGATATTTTCTGCCTTGATTTCGACCGTGCCAAATGTCACTGCTTCTTCATTAGGCGCGGCAGTTCCTTCCACATGGATTGAAGCGCCTGTTGCTGACAGTTCGAACCCGATCTTCACATTGCCTTTCAGGTAAGTGTGCTTCACCAGTCCTAACAGACGGTGCTGTTCCCATGCCGTTCGGATCTCTGTTTCAAGGAATGTCGGTACCGGCACATATCCGGTCAATCCCTGACCCGTTGTATTGGTTGTCAGGAGTGCGCGGCATTCCGTGTCGTCACCCGTTTTTACCAGGTGAAGAAATGCGGCTCTGTATTCCCTGGATCCCCTGATCTCTTCAATGGATCTTACAGTTCCTCCCTGCTGTGCCGGTGCTGCTACCGGTGTTCCGCTGCCAGCTGCTGCCACCATCCCTCTGATGCTGGCTCTGCGTGCCTCTTCTGCAGCTCTTCTCTGCAGCTCTTCATTGATCGCCCTGGCTTCCTCTTCCAGTGCATTAAGATCTGCGCCGTCGGTATCGATCGCACTTGCAATCTCCGCTCTTCTGGCCATCAGCTGATCAACAGTCATTTCTCTTAAATTCATTTTTAAACCTCCGTTAAAATTCTTATTTTCTGTTTCTTTCTTTCTATTTCTTCAGCCTTCCGGAACTCCTCCGTCAGCTCTGCGATCACTCCGTCGCACCAGCTGCGGGCTGATATTTCCGTCCCATCATTCGCCGGGATGCTAACCGCTGAAACATCATATAATTTGCTGATCCCGGTAATAGTCCTCAGAACAGTAATTGTTTTATTCTCTTCGTCGCGTTCCGTTTGCCGCTTATCTTTAGAAATCTGGAATCCGAACGACATACGATTTGTATATCCGTCCCTGATCTCTTCATAGAGCTGTCTTCCGATCTCTGTTCCCGATAGATCCGCCTCCACAAACAGCCCGTGCTGATCCGTTCTTAGCTTCAGTGTCCCATTGCTGACTCTCGCATATACGCGGCCTTCATGGTTGTACTGCATGATCGTATCAGACATATCGCAGGACCCGAACGCTCCAGGATCCACCTGTTCCAGAATATGCACCCTGTATCCTTCCCAGTTGTCATAATGGAACAGTTCATACGGCTCATTGAACGTGGTTGCGTATCCTGTTACTTCTCTTCTTTCCCCGTCCTGCTGCCGGATCTCGAATGGCTGTGCTCGTCTGTAAGATCTTCCCTCATTCAATCTCTGGTCAATCGTCTTTCTCAGTTTTTCATTCATCTTCGTTATCCTCTTTTTCATCCGGATCATCATCTTCCAGCTGATCCGCCGCATTATGGTATTCGCCCCTGATCGTATATGCCTGACCTTCCCCATTCGGAAGCGGAGAAAGGTTCCATATATCTCTCACTTCGTCCCGGTTCATAATTCCCCGGTCCGCCATCTGTGCCGATACTTTTAGTTTGTCGCTGTTGCTCATATACTGCAGCCGGTTTGACGTGAACATGATGCCAGCTCCAAAAGCCTGTTCCTTTTCCGTAAACAGCATTGATGTGATGCACTCGGATAGCTGGATCGAAAAAGGCTCGATCCCTCCCTCATAAAAAGCCGACCAGGAATCGCCGACCGCCTTATTCTGCAGGATCTCTTTGTTCACGCCAAAATAATTATTCACGTTTGTTTCGATCATTTCCTGCTGTTTCGCGTCGACAACAAACGGTTTTGACTCTATCTGCTTTATGTTGTTATATGTATTTGGGAACAGCAAAAAACCTCCTTTTTCTTTCAGGTTCTTGCTGAACCGTTTCTGTTCTTTTCTTAGGTCTTCCGGCTTCTGGAAATTGCCGATCTGTGCCATGAACCGGAATGATGCCGAACTCTTCACGCCCTCTTTAATTCCCTGATTCTGGATCGATATCAGGTCCATCGTTTCATCCAGCGGAGCATTTCCTCCGCCGAAAAAGTCATTATTGTACTGAAATCTGGTAACGATCGCGCATTTGTCCAGTTCCACAGCTGCTGCCTTCCCATTCCGGAAACGGTATTTCAGATAGATCTGTCCATTGCTTTCTACCACTTCGCAGCCTGTCGGTATCACCGGATACATTCCGGTGATTTCTCCGTATATGTCAAAGATCGGCACAATGCAAAGCGTCGTGTCCACCTCGCAGATCGTCCTGCATTGGTACAGGAACTGTGACCATGTTTGATACGGGTTCGGCTTTCTTTTCAGTTTTGTCTGTAAGATCGGCCTCGCAGATCCGGATATTTCCGGTTTCAGTTTAGCCGTATGCCTGGCCAGTGCATCTATCGCAGCCCTGACAAGCAACGATTCATAGATCGCACCGTTCCACGACTTGAAAACCGGCGTATATCCGTTCAGCGTCTGGAACAGTACTGCTGCGTCCTTCAGTTCTGCTGTCTTATTCGGGAATATTTTTTCAAAAAGTCCCATCTTCCATTTCTCCTAATTTTCCAGCTGTCCGCCTATCTCCGTCCACCACTTCTGCCTTACGCACATTGCATCCAGCAGCGCTGCCGTGCCGTCAACGTGTTCTTGTGGCGATATTTTTACGAGCCTGATCTTATTCAGCTCCGTGTCTATCTTCAGTGCTGAATTGAGCAGGTGGATCTTCAGCAGCTCATTATTGCCAAAATTAAACTTTTTATCTTTAACCAGTCCTTCTGTCTCCCGGATTACCGGAGTTAGGTTGAATCCCTGGTAAACATCATCCATGTGGAAGGAATAGATATCCTTCATCTCCTGTACCAGATATTGAGAGGAGTACCGGTCATATCCTACTTTCAGCGGATATATTTTTTCTTCCGTCAGCAGTTTTACAAACCAGTCCTGGCAATCATGGTAATCAACAAAATTCTCACCCGACAGCTGCAGCCATCCTTTTTTGATGTAGATCTCATAAGGCAGTCCGTCTCTCGCAGTTGCCTCTTCCAGCTTCCGCTCCGGCAAAAAGAATTTTGCGAAAACATTTAGGATTCCTGCTTTTTCGATTATACAAATTGCTGCCGTGAGGTCCGTCGTCTGCGAAAGGTCTATCCCGCCGACTGCATAGCAGTTCCGGAAATCCTTGATATCCAGTTCTTCCCCGAAACATGCCTCTATTGCATGAGCATCCAGCCATGCTTTTGAGCTGTTCTGCTTTATATTGCAGTATTTGCACAAAAACTCCCTTTTATTTGTCAGGGATACTTCTGCTTTGGCTATCTCTTCCAGCATGAAGTCCACGGACACCGATACGCCCAGGTTCGGGATTGACTTCTGCAGTTCTGACAGATCATTCCATTTTTCGACATCATCGATCATGTACAGGATCGGCAACAGCCTTGACTCATTGCTTCTTCCCATCAGGATTGCCGTGGATCTTTTGATCAGCTCGTCATAGATCCCGTCATTAACATAGTTTGCCGTTGTGATCGACAGGACCAGCGGTTGCCTCCTGCTGCCGAGTGCCGATGTCATGACTTCGTACTGCTTGATACCTGCGTCTCCCGGCCATGCTGCAATCTCATCACACACGGTTAAGTGCGGATTGAAGCCGTCGCTCTTTTTCTGCGAAAATGCGATTTTCTTGACCGAAGTATTTGACATTTTTATGTAAATGTCTGTTTTTCGTTTCTGCGTTACTGCTTTCAGCGACGGTTCGTGTTCTACTGATTGCCAAAAATCGTTATATACAATGTCTGTCTGGTCCAGTTTCGGCGCCAGGAAAAATACGTCCGCACCATATTCTCCGTCCGCATAGGTCATATATTCCGCAATCCCGGAAGCGAGCAGGGACTTTCCACACTTTCGTCCCATCAGCCACATGACTTCCCGGAAATGGCGTGTCCCATCCGCGTCCACGATCCCGAACATGCAGCTGAGAGCGGCTTTCTGCCACTCTTCCAGAACTACAAGTTGCGGTGCCAGGTGCCCCTTGCTGTGGTGCATGAAGCTTTCCAGAAATGATATGGCCTTTTCTGCCCTCTTCTGGTCATAAAAAAAGGACTTTTTCTCAAGCCCCTGTATGATCCATTCGTACAGCAGATGGATCCATGCCCCAGCCGTGATCGTTCCGTCTTTAATGTGCTGGTAATACTTTAATATCCAATTATCCATTCAGGAATTTCCCCAGTTTGCTCTGTCCCATATCCTCCGGCAGCATTTCATCCAGTTTCGCAATGACAGCTGTATATTTCCCTATCATCACATTGTACGATTTCTGCGCCGGGTGCTCGTTCTTCACTGTGAATCCGTTCCCGTTCTTTCCTTTCACAACAGCGCCTTCTTTGTTGATCTGTTCCTGCAGGTCTTCCAAAGTCACTGCCATAAATGCTGCATTTCCCATCAGCTTTTCGCAGAGTTTCTGTTTATTTTTCGGCAGCTCTTTATAGAGGGATTTTAATTTTCTCAGCTCTTTTTTTATCCGCTCATCCTTTGATAGCTTGGGCTTTTTCTCCATTTTTTCCGTGTGACCCCCTTTTGTATGCGCCTGAGAGCGGCAGAATCGAGTCCACCCACCGGTCTATAGGAATCCGGTGTTTTTCTCAAAACAGGGGGGGATCTACAGTATCTTCACAGTACCGTCTTCCAGCACTTTGTATCTTTTTCCTTTTTCTTTTTCGTGGATCGCTGCGTGACAATCTCTGCAGACAAATTCCAGATTATCTACGTTCAGAGTAATCTCCGGATTTTTTATATTCGATTCGTCCAGGAATATTTTGTGGTGAACTATCTCGCCTGTTTTGATCAGACCTTTTTCCAGACATTTCTCGCACAAATATCCCGCACGTTTCATGCACTCATTTCTCGCAGAAATCCACGCCGCTGTTTTGTAGAAATTTCCTGCAAATTCTCTGGCCATATTTTTCTCAACGAAAAACAGCGCCGGTTTTTCAGCGCTGTTTCTCGTCTGCATTCATGTTTTTGTCTTATGGAGGAAATACGGTTTATGTCTTTTGCCGTGTTTCGCAATATCATAATAGCACACATGAATGTGGAAAATAGTTGCAACTTTTATAGCTCCCGGATTTCCGGGTATTCCTTCTCGAATTCTTTCAATGCTTTTTTATGGAATCTCATCAGCGAGCTTTTTTCATATGCCAGTTCTTTTTCCATGTCCTCCCATTTTTCTTTTCTGAGATATCTGCACGATAGGATCACTCTGCTCTTCTGGTTTTTCATCCCGCAGATCTGTTTCGTGATCCTCGCTCTCAGATCTATCAGCTGATCTGTTTTCATGTTGATATATGTCTGCAGGTCTACGATCTTGATCACCATATCGCTGATCTTGTCTTTCCCTCCGGACCCCTTCGGCATCCCGGATATTTCCGGAGATGAACATCCTTCCGCTTTCGCTCTCAGATAATCTATCTCGTGTAGCTTTTCATTGATCTCCCTATCTAACCACCATAATTGTTTCAGATATTCTTTCGCTGTCACCCCTGTACTTCGCTCCTTCCTCCGACTTCTGGCTCTAAAACCTTACACATTTACGAGGCTTTCTTCAGATCTCTTGGATCTGTTTTTCTTATTTCTTCTATATAATAAGGATCGATCACTCGTCCTTCTTTTTTCTGTATCTGCTGCCTGGCTTTTTTACATATTTAAAATATAAATAGCCGTACTGGTTTGACTTTGTTTCTACTAATATATATCCCTTCGGCGCTGCCGGCGGCCGCTGCTCCGTATAATTCCTCTTTACTTCTTTCGGCGTTTCCGTTTCCGGCTGTCTGGCGTTTCTGGTATTCTTCCACCTATGGCCACCCTGTTCCGGTGTCCAGTGATCGAACAGGTAATTCGCAAGCGCCGTGTAGTCTTCTCCGTGATCCCTGCCGTCGTACATATTGTGCTCCCGCAGATTCTCCACTCGCACGATCAGTCCATATTTCCATAGATCTGTTATTACTTCTTTCGGGATCCCGTTGCTCACCATGTGCATATGCAGCCGATGTGTATTCTTTCCTTTTCCTATGTATGCGAAGATAACTGCATCCGGATATCTTCTTTTCAGTCTCCGGATGTAGTTATCCCGCAATCTCTTCATTTCTTCGTATTCATGTACTTCGCTGTCATTGTCCATCGTTAGCGTGGAATACAATGAATCGTGGGTGAAATTCGCATTAAACAGCTGTGTATGCCGTTTCCGGCTTATCGCTTCCCTGTGCGCCGCGCGCTCTTCCTCTGATTGGAAGCGCGGCTGCGTGGGCGCTGCTGTCCTGATATTCTGATTCTCTCTGATATTGAACACTTCCTGCTCACATACTGCTCCGCTGAATGTTCTTTTCTTCACCCGTTTCATGATCTTCCTTTATTTGCAAATCCTCTGCTACGGCAAATCCGAATATTTGTCCTGCTATCCTGGCAACGACTTCCGGCGGGATCCCTGCTTCCATCGCTTCCCGAACTGCTTTTTCTATCCCCTCGGTTGTATGCTTCAGCCCTTCTTGAAGTCCTGCTGCCAGATCCTGTCCTATCTTTTCAATCTTTTTTCTTCTTATCTTTTTTATTCTTTTCGACATAATCACTGATCGTCATCTGCCCGTCTTCGATCGGCCGGATCATCCACTGTCCATCCACGCAATCCAGGTAGCTGTCTGCGCTCTGGATCGTCCCCTCTTCTCCGGATTCGCTCTTATATTCCAGTTTATGCTGTACCTTGTATCCGATCGTAGGATTTTTGGCGTGGATCCTTTCACCCGTCCTGCTGTCCACTGTTTCTGTGTCTGTCAGTTTGATATCGATTTTTACTGTGATCGTCGCCTGATCAGAATCCCTGATCTTCATCTTTTTCAGGACCGTTGACAGCACATTGTCAAATTTCCACCTAAGATCTATAAATGCGTCTGAGCTGATTGACATAATCATGTTTTCTTTCATTTTCTTTTCCTTTCTCTGTAGATCGCTACGATTATCGAC
>JAFZIG010000030.1 GCA_017554485.1 Acidaminococcaceae bacterium
CCGGTGAAGGGATTTCCCGCAATGGCCGCAGAATATTCTCCC
The DNA here is from genome assembly GCA_017554485.1 of Acidaminococcaceae bacterium. GTDB lineage: Bacteria > Bacillota > Negativicutes > Acidaminococcales > Acidaminococcaceae > Succiniclasticum. The sequence continues at coordinate 43 of JAFZIG010000030.1, forward strand.
CTGAAAGATATTGGGTGTATAGGGTATTGGTGCTTTATCGGTATATTTCCCGGCCACCTGCTGCCGGTATGCCTGCACTGCGGCGAACATTTCCCGGCTAACCAAAGCTGGATGCGTATTGCGGACGATGATGTAATCCTCCGGGCTGGCGGGCATTTGCTGGTGATCCACCGTTTTGGATTTTCCCTGCACCAGATCGCCGGTATAGGTCTGGTTTCGCAGGATCATCGCCACCGTGCGGGTCTGCCATTTTTCGCAGCCAGTTTTATACCGTTTTCCCTCATCCCCATGTTCCCGCTTGTAAATGTTGGGTGTCACAACGCCGGCTTCGTTCAGGCGAAGAACGATCTGATTGACGCCCATCTTCTCATAAGCCCATTGGAAGATTTGACGAACCACCGGAGCAGCCCCCTCGTCCACGATCAGCTTGTGGCAGTTTTTCGGGTCTTTCATATAGCCATACGGCGCACGGGCACCCACAAACTCGCCGTCCAGCATGGCTTGATGGGCCTGGGCTTTGATCTTCCTGCCGATGTCCAGGGCGTAAGCTTCGTTGATCATATTTTTCAGCGGCAGCATGATGCCGCCGTGAAGCTGGTCAGCGCGGGAAGAATCAAATTGATCGGTCACGGCGATAAAACGGGTATTCCGGGTCACAAAGTATTGCTCGATATAATAGCCGGTATCTATGAAATTACGGCCTAGGCGGGAAAGATCTTTGACGATCACGCAGTCAATGCGTCCTGCTTCGATTTCTTCCAGCATATTCTGAAAACCGGGCCGGTTATAGTTCAGGCCGGACAAGCCGTTATCGGTGAAAGTGCAGACTACCTTAAATTCGGGCTTGTCCGCCAAATAATCCTGAATGATCAGTTGCTGATTCTCCAGGGAGTTGCCGCGATTGTTGTTATCCTCCACAGATAACCGCAGATAAACAGCGGTGCGGATAAAGACGCTTGCTTTCTTCGGCGCTTCGGTCAAGGCGTTTTTTCTGCTTTTTCTCGCCATGTCACACGGCCTCCCTTCTCATCATCTGCTCGGCAAATGCCGCTGCTTTTCTATATTCGTCCTTGTATCGGAACTCAATATGGATTTCTTCCTTGCTGATCACTTTGATGTATTGAATCAACTGAACGACCACCCGCCGGTCAATGGTTTCCATTTCCGCAAATTGGAGAAAATGGCTGATCCAGCGGTTCCGGTCACCCTGGTTTTCCGCCACCGCCTTGATTTTCTCTTCCCATTGTGCAACGGCGTTTTTCAGCAGATCGTACTTTTCCGCGTATTGTTTCTTATACGTCAGATAATCCTCTTTGCTCAGGCAACCGTTGACCAGATTTTCATAGAGACCCATTTTATATTGGTTGATTTCCTCCAATTGGCGGCTACATTGATCAATATGTTCTTGATATTCATGAATAAGTTCCTGATTGATACGCTCCTGGCTGAAGCTGGTCAGCACATCTTCCAGGGAAGCCACATTTTCAATCTGCCCTCGCAGGCTTTCCTGCACACATTGGATCAGATCAGCTTCTTTTATCATGGGGCCAGCCTCGCACCCATTCTTTTTCCCGGTGCGGCAGTAGTAGTAGAAGTATTCTTCCCCTTTGTATCGGACGGTCTTTCGCGTCATTTTTCCGCCGCAGCAGCCGCAGATCAGGACGCCGGAAAAGATATAGGAGGATTCTGATTTGGGGGAAGTGCGGGTATCAATGTTTTTCAGCCGCTGCACCAAGTCAAAATCGTGGCTGCTGATAATAGCGTCGTGCGCGTTTTCCACCCGCATCCATTCGGATATTGGCTTGGCCTGCCGGACTTTGATTTTGAAATGCGGCGTGGACTCCCGGCCCTGGGCCAGCGTACCGGTATAGGTTTCGTCCTGCAACATACGCAGTACGGTAGTTGCTGACCATTTGCAGTCCTTTTGATCGCCGTACCCGCCCTTGGCGTAAGGCTGGCCTTCGGCTTTCTTATAGGCGATGGGAGACAGAACACCCATTTGATTGAGTTCTTCCGCGATATGAAGGGCGCTGTATCCTTCCAGCCGCTTGCGGAATATTTCTTTGACCACATTAGCGGCGTAAGGGTCTATTTCCAGTTTCTTATGCTGGTGTCCTGTTTTGATATATCCATAAACGGGGAAAGAACCGACATAATCTCCATTTTTCCGCTTGGCTTCCAATGCGCTGCGGGTCTTGATGGAAATATCCCGGCTGTATGCCTCGTTCATGATATTTTTCACGGAAACAGTCAGATCGTCCCCATCTTCCTGAAGCGTATCAAAATGATCGTTGATGGCGATGAACCGGACGTTATACGCGGGGAAGAACCGGCGAATGTACCGCCCCGTTTCAATGGATTCACGTCCCAGGCGGGACAGGTCTTTTACAATGATGCAGTTAGCTTCCCCCTGCTTGACCATCTCGATCATTTCCTGAAAGGCGGGACGGTCAAACAGGACGCCGCTGTACCCATCGTCGATCTTTTCAGCGACGGCCTCTATTTCTGGGTGTTTGGCGATAAAATCGTCGATCATCCGGCGCTGGTTGCCTACGCTGTCGCTCTCCACGGTTTTGTCCTCCGTGTAGGAGAGCCGGATGTACTTGATTGCCTTGTAAATTTCCATGCAAATGGCGCTCCTTTCAGTCGGATTTCCCGTGCAGCAAAAGGAGCCGTTGTCGTGTTCAATCCCTTTTCCGGCTCCAATGATAACAGCGTATTTTATTGTGTGCAAGGATACGGATTCAGTGCAGCAGTCCGGCGATACATTCTTCCAGGGAAATACCGTTGGCCGTAAACCCGACATGAACGGTAAACGGGCCACATTTGAATAGGTATGGATTTTTGATTTGCCGAACAAATTCAGATATGCGCTGTTCCCTGGGCAAAGCCCGGTTTACATGAATATCTTGAATATCTACCAAATGTTTATTTGAGGATTCCCCTGTTGTCGGTTGATTTTGCATAGCGTCCTCCTTCATGTTCTCCAGTCTGACGGCATCAGGCGTACAGCGATACGCCTGATGCCGGTCTATGTTAAGTTAAGATTATTTCAATTAGCGTTCATTTCATGTGCTACGTGTCATGGATGCTTGCAGGCAGCGGCTGGCACACCGCAGCATAGCCCCACCGTGCCGATGCTTTCCAAAGACTGTCGCGCATAGTCGGGTCTCCCTCCTTCGCAGGGGGCCTTCAGTCTAACCGTCAGGAAGTCTCATTATGATTGCCAGGGCTTTCATTGCTTTGCCTGCCAAGCAAAGGAATTGAGAAAAAAACACCGTTCTGGTTTCAAACCCAGTTATGATTGTATTTCTCTGCCGCCCAGGTTAAAAGTGTTCCTGCAAACATTCGATATTCAGTTTTCAAGATTCACGACGAAAGCAATCAAAGATGGAATGTGTTGTTTTCTCCTGCCCGAATCGAGGTCAAAGCAAGAATGGTTTCTTGAGCGATCTGATTATCGGCTTCATTCCAGCATTCCATCTTCTTCATGTCTTCTACTATCCGAACAACAAAAGCAGCATGCTTTCTGAAGGGACAGTCAGCATCGGAGAAATAATATCCTCCATTATTCCCACGACGGCTTTTGATTGGGAAGGTGAGCGCCAAATGAGCAAGATCAGCCCGGATCGTGCTGCTTGCCGCTTCACATTTGGCTACTAAGCACTTTACTGTGATCTGATCAGTCTGGATGATAACCAAAAAGAGTTTCCATCTGCGTTCCCAGTTATCCATTGGCGCTCACCTCCTTCCCCTGCA
>JAFZIG010000003.1 GCA_017554485.1 Acidaminococcaceae bacterium
CACGGAAAACCTTTCGATCCGTTGGATAAGGATCGCCGTCCGGCGGAAGAGATCCCTTTGGAAGAGAGGGAACCCGGAGGCTACGGCATTTTTCTGGTAAAGAAGAATTACAAATCTGTAGAATATAAGCATGAAGAACTGTTCGGTCAGATGGCCAACCATCTGACCATGCTGCTGGAAAAAGACTGACCGCGTCAGGAGTGAGGCACTGTGAAGTTCGGAAAATATAATTTGAACCTGCATCGCAAGATATTCCTCGTTCTTCTGGCAGTAGGGCTGGTGACCTTTGCCATCGCAGGCGCTGTTACGCTGGCGGTTATGTACGCGATCCAAAAGAATATAGCTAAGACCGGCAACCTGCTTGGCGATAACATCGCTGCCTTTACGGAGAGTTTTGCCGAAAACCAGGTTAAACTGCGGCTGTCCTCTGAAGCGGACGGCAAGGCGAAACTGATCCGGCTTGAGATGGAAACCTCGCTGGAGGATACCCGCTATCTTGCCGAAAGGATGACGCAAGTGCTGCAGAATCCGCAGCATTTTAACCGGCGCAGCCTGCCGGATCCCCAGCGGGACGTAATCCCTTCCGGCAAAGCCTATGTCCATTTCAGCAGGGAACTGAGAAGACAGTACGGGGCTGACGCCTACGCTTCGGAGATTGGCCTGGCTGCCAACATCGCGGACGAACTGGAGCTGTTGAATGACTGGTATACCGCTGCCTTTGTGGGTTCTGCCCACGGTTATCTCATCGCCGTGGATGTAACGCCGGACAAGTCTGCCAAAAAATTCAGCAAGGCCTTTCTGGAAAACTACGACCCCCGGAAGATGGGCTGGTATAAGCTGGCGGAAAACAGTAAAAAACCCGGTTACACCAGTCTCTATACCGATTCCAACGGTCAGCGCTGCCTGACCTGCGTAGCGCCCTGCTACCTTAACGGGGAGCTGGCAGGGGTGGCAGGCACTGACTGTAACATGGATTTACTGTTCCGCCCGACAGAAGAGGAAGCCGCCGGGGATCAAGACGGTAATAAACCTGTTCATCACCGGTTTCTGCTGGATAATGCCACGGGTAACGTCATTTTCTCAACTTTTGAAAAGGGAGCGCTGGCAGTTCCGCAAAACCCGGTTGACCTGCGCCAAAGCGCGGAAATAAGTATCGCCAGGGCTGCGTCTGCTATGGCGGACGGGAAGAAAGATGTGATGCTGGTGACAGTGGACGGCGAAGACTATTACCTGGCCTTTGCCCCTGTGAAATCGCCGGGCTGGAGTTTTGGTATCCTGAATCATAAACGCGAAGTAGTTTATCCGGCTTCTTACGCCAGGGATAACCTTCTTTCCCAGATGGAAGGGTTCCGGGATACGATCCGCGATTATTTCAGCTATGTAATGCGCTGGGCCGTACTGGCATTTATCCTGGTGCTGGTAATACTGTTCTTTCTCAGTTCCTCCGTTGCGAAACGGTTTGTGCAGCCCATCCTCAGGCTGGTGGATGGCGTTAAGCAGATCGCCCAGGGCAACCTGGATGAAAAAATCGAATTGGAACGGGACGACGAACTGGGCTATCTGGCTGACAATGTTAACGATATGGCCGTGGACCTTAAGGAACACATGCAGAACCTTTCCAAGGTTACCGCGGAGAAAGAACGAATCGCTACCGAGCTCTCTGTGGCCACCGATATCCAGGAAGGGATGCTGCCCCGTAATTTCGGGGAGGTTTCCCGGAACAAAGGCTTTGACCTGTTTGCTTCCATGAACGCCGCGAAGGAAGTGGGAGGCGACTTCTACGATTTTTATATGCTTGATGACCATCGGCTGGTCATCACCATTGCCGATGTATCCGGCAAAGGGGTGCCTGCCGCGCTGTTCATGGTCATATCCAAAACGATCCTGAAGAATACGGCCCTGTCTGAGGGAGCGGAGGCAGATTTCACGGAGGTGATCCGGCGCGCCAATCGGCAGATGTGCGAAAACAACGAAGAGATGCTCTTCGTGACGGTCTTCTTCGGCGTACTGGATATCCGTACCGGTGACTTTACCTACGTCAATTGCGGCCATAACCCGCCGCTGCTGCGGCAGGGCGCGTATGGAACATTCGAGTACCTGCGTCCGGCGAAAAAGAACCTGATGCTGGGTATCGAAGAAGACTTAAGCTTTACGCAGGAGACGCTGCGCCTGGTTCCCGGTTCCGTGCTGTTCTGCTATACAGACGGTGTGACGGAAGCCATGGACGAAGCGGGGAATGTGTATTCGGAAAACCGTCTGCAAACTGTCCTTGATGGCATACCGGCGGTCGAGGATATGCCTGTTGCGGATGTGCTGTCTTCTGTCCGGCAGGATATTAAAGCCCATGCCGGCGCAGCGGAGCAGTCCGATGATATTACCATGCTGGCTGTCCGCTACACGGGATAATAAGGGCGTTTCAAGATAAGGCGACAAGTATATAGCTGAATCTGTTTATGCTGATCCCGGTGTTTGACATTTGGCAAGGGCAGATTGATTATGTGAGAGTAAAGGATCTGATCAGTGTTCCCTTAAGGAGAAGAAAAGGAAATGAAGATACAGGAACTGCCGGCACGGGCCTATCTTGCGCATCTGCGGCGCCACCCCCTGCCGGAGCTCATGGATGAGGAATGCGTGGCTGCTTTGGCCAACGTGGAAGCGCAGTTTGGCGATACTATCACCCATGGGGCGGGGCTGGAAGTACGGCTGGGCAACCCGGCCCGGTATGTGGATTACATTATGAACGTGGATCAGGACCGTATCCCCGGCATCCAATGCATTTGGTACGAAATTGACTACGCGGATTTTTTGCGGGGCGGGGAGATTTCTCCCTGCCTCTTCATCAATACGTCTGACTATAAGGAAGAAAAGGCGGATGAACAGAAATGCTGCGCTGTCGGGGCAGAGGATACGCAAGGGCAGGAACCGTTTTCCACGAAAGACGAAGTGCAGAAGCAGGGTCTGCCCTCTGCTGCCGCCATGGGAAAGAAATTCTGGGACACGGTGCTGCCCCCCTTTGCCGGGGAAAAACGGGCAGCCCGGCTGCGGGGACAATTGAACCGGGTCATAGCCCTGCTGCCGCGGGATGCGGCAATTAAGCAGATCGGTACCATGTCGCCCCGGGGCGAACTGGATATTCTCCGGCTGGTGGTCATCTTCCACCGGTGGGACAGCATCTTTGCCTGGCTGCGGGACGCGGACTGGCCGGGCGATACCCGGGCCATGGAGCAGGCGCTGCTCCCCTGGAAAGAATCCCAGAACTTTGCTGTGAACATTGACCTGGGGGAAAGTGGCCTGCTGGAAAAAACAGGGCTGGAAGTGTTCGGCCGCTGGCGCCATCCCCTGCTTGTGGACAAGTTTATCGAGCGGCTGGAAGAAGCGGGGCTCTGCCTTCCCACGAAGGGAGCTGCACTGCGGCGTTGGATACGGATCCGGCCTGACGGAGACCCATTTATCCAGACGCTGGTTTCCTATTTTAAATTGAATTATGCCAAAGGGCGCGTCACGGAGGCAAAGGCTTATCTGGAGCAGTCTCCCTATATTCACCATCACTATTTTGAGGCTTATGAGCGTCCCGTCCGTTTGGACATGGAACTGTCAGACGGTGCGGAAGTACTGCCGGAAGAAACGGTCCTGGCCCGGATCCGGGAATGCGCGGAGAACCGGGTGCTTGCAATCCGGTTCTGCGGCGGTGAGACATACGAACCGCTGGAACGTCTGCTACAGGTCTGTGCGGCCGCTGGCATCCGCGCTGAGGTGGCGCTGGTACGGCAGATAGCGCAGAATAATAAGGGGGTTGACCGGGAACTGAACGGCAAGCCGCGGATTGGGCGCAGCCGTCTGGCTGCCATGATTGCGGCAGGGGTGGACAGCTTTCTGGTTGATATGGAAAACGAAAACGACGGCTCTGCCCTGTGGGTGTTGAAAACGCTGCAGGAACAGGGATGTACCAACGTGCGGGCGCGCTGGTGCATGTACAAGGGCAACGCCGGGAAACTGGCGGCTGTGGCGAAGGCTGCGGAGGAAACCGGTGTACAGGAACTGATTGTGACCGGTATGAAGCCATGCGGTGAAGAGGATGGGAAAACTTTCCCGGACTGTGAACAGATAGCGGCAGCTGCGGATTTTATAAAAGAATACAATGGTTGGACCGATTCTGTTGAGGATTACCGGGAAGGCGAAAGCAGGGAAGCGGATCTGAAACAGGATACGGAAAGCGTCCCGGAATCTGCCGGGATGAAAATCGTCGTAGAAAGCTGTTTCTCGCCGTTACGGGCATACATGGAAGGCCCGGACCCGAAACGCAATGGCAACCGGGGAATCGAGCGGGGATGCGAAGCAGGACGTTCCTTTATGGCTATGCGTGCAGACGGCAGCTTTGTGCCCTGTCTGTATTTGAAGTTTTCTCAAACAGACTTGCTGTGTCATACAAAACCTGTCGCTGAGATCAATAAGTTAAAGGATTACTGGGAACTGTCTCCGGAACTGCAAACATTGCGAAAAAACAGCGAAACCCGCCAGCGCTGCGCAGGATGCTGTTACGTACGGCGCTGCCTGCCGTGTCCGGCCTGTGAGGCGGAAAGTGGTAAACGCTGTCCACTGGCGGAAAAGGTTCAGGTGTAGAAAGCAGTTGAGGGCATACCAACCTGATATAACCATCTTAATTAAGGGAACACTGCAATGATCAGACAAATGAGAGCCGATGAGTATCTGGAATACTGTTACCCGTTGCCGGAAAAGAAGCAGCTGCTCCGGACTGGGGATGAAAGCTTTACGGCTTTCTGGAAGGAGGCAAAGGGCAGCGATGTTCTGCGTTTTCTGGCGGAGAATGTCAGTCTGGCAGTTTACTGTTTTACTTTCAAAAACACGGACGCCCTGCGCATCTTTTTCGCAGAAACGCTGGGGGGACGGCTGCCTGTCATCGTGACAGGAAATCATACAGACTTTTGCAGCATGGAAGCGGTGCTGAACAGACGCAGAAAGGCTGCAGACTATCCCCTTACGGTGAATGCGTTTACCATTGAGGCCAGGGCGCCGAAAATCTTCCGGCACAAGGTCATATTGCTGGGCAGCGCCCCATACAGCAACATTCCCGCTGACCGTCTGGGTCTTGAGGAAACGGACTGGCTGGAGCGGTCCTACAGGTTGCGTCTGGCCCACGAATGTACCCATTATGAGACATTGCGCCTGTTCGGCGACATGCAGAACCATGCTTTGGATGAAATCGCCGCGGATGTCTTTGGGCAGCTTGCCGCCTTCGGTGAATTCAGCGCGGCGCGGCAGCGGCTGTTCTTCGGTCTGGAACCAGGCAGGGACAATTGTACTGGCAGACTTGCGTTTTATTGCCAGAATGTAGTTCCGGAGGAGAGACCGGCTGTATATCATGCAGTCAATGCAGTACTTGCAGATGTAGAACAGGAAGTCACATCTCTTTTGTCTCAGAAGAAGCAGAAATATGATATTATTCAGCAACTGCTCTGCGTCAGTATCGCGGAGCGGGTTCTCAAGTTTTAAAGTTTAAAATAGTTTTAAAGCAAAGGATATATTAAGACAGAACAAATCTCCCAGATACGATTATCGGGAGATTTATTTGATGGTTTTGTTATAATACAAAAAGGGGGCGAATCACTTGGTACTTTTTGTAAACGCATGTGTGCGAAATGTATCACGAACGAAAAGGTTGGCGGACTGTTTTCTTGCAAAATTAAATAAACCGTATAAGGAAACATGCCTTCATGAAATTGCATTCCCAATTGTTGATGCAGATTTTCTAACCCGGCGTGACCGCTTAATTATGGAACAGGATTTCAGCAATCCCCTGTTTGAACTTGCAAGGCAATTCGCTGAAGCGGATACCATCGTGATAGCAGCCCCGTTTTGGGATCTTTCGTTTCCTGCTGTGCTGAAACAGTATTTTGAGCAGATCAATGTCCTTGGCATCACGTTCCGCTACACACCCGAAGGGATACCGGAAGGGTTGTGCAGGGCCAAAAGCCTGATATACATTACGACTGCCGGTGGAAGCATTGTGCCTGAAGAATATGGCTTCGGATATGTAAGAGCGTTGGCACGGAATTTCTATGGTATCCCCGATGTCAGGCTGATCAAAGCAACGGGTCTTGACATTATAGGGGCAGACGTAGATGAAATTTTAAAAGCTGTTGAAAGCACAATGTAATATCAAAACAGATACGAGTAGCAATCGTTTCCGTTTTTGCGTTGCCTGCTCCTTTTCTTTTGTTATTTTTCTAAATGCTACAGCCTTACTTCCAGTTCTTTATTAATTCTCATTTCATCCGGCATCACATTACACGTGTATGCCAACAATTGCACACCGTCCTTTTGGGCTTCATGCAGCGCATCCGCAAACTGCGGGTGCGTTTCTCTGTTGGGGGTGAAATATAGCGCACGTTCCATCTGCACGACAAAGAGGACATAGGTCTCAAATCCGTTTGCGTGGCAGTGAATCAGCTCCTGCACGTGTTTTACGCCCCGTTCTGTCGGCGCATCTGGAAAGAGGACGACGCCGTCGTCTTCCAGTGTGACGCCTTTCACTTCCAGGAAGATTTTGCGGGCGTTGCAAATAGATGGCGCAATTTGACTTTTGTTGCTGTGTTGTTCATTATTTATTGGTTTATTGTTTTCATTAATTTCCAAATAAAAATCAAAACGGGAGTTACCGTATTTGCGCTCAGGTTTTATCAAATCCGGTTTGCCAAAAGGCGATGTCCCGGAATGCAGCCATTCTTTTGCTGCCGCGTTGGGAGCCTGGGAGTCCATGTTGACGAGGAAGATGCCGTTCTTCGTTTTCTTTTCCACTGCAATTAAATCGTATTTTGTTTTGCGGGATGGGTTATCGCTGACAAAACAGTAGACGGTGCAGCCCGGCACCAGCAGTTCGTGACAGCGGCCCGTATTTTTTACGTGGCAGATTTCTTCCGTTCCGTTGATCAGCACGTGGGCGATAAAACGGTTGGGGCGCTTCAGGAAGACGCCGGGTGTGACTTTTGTATACTTCATGGTGGTTCACCTTTCGAATGCGAGGTTATAAATTCTGCAGTTTATAATATGAAGCGAATATGATATAATATAACAATAGACTATTTTTTAAAGAAAGTAAAGAGATGGCAGACGCAATTGGTGTGAGTATACGGACAAATAGTCTGTTTTTGCCGGTTGCTATGGTGAATACTATGCGAACCTATCCTAAATTTTATATAACAAAAAAAGGCGAGCGTGCGGCCCGGGGCGGACATCCCTGGGTGTATGGGGAAGAAGTGACGAAGACAGAAGGCCGTTACGAGAATGGCGATTTGGTTGACGTGGTGACGGAGAAAGGCAAGTACCTGGGCACGGGTTTTGTCAACGACAGCAGCAAGATCCGGGTGCGCCTCATCAGCACTAACGCTAACGATAAATTTGACGAAGCGTTTTGGGAACGGCGCCTGCGTTACGCGCTGGATTATCGCAAAACCGTGATGCCCGGGGACGATTACAAATGCTGCCGCCTGATTTTCGGGGAGGCGGACCAGTTCCCGGGGTGGACGGTGGACCGGTATAACGATTTGCTGGTGATACAGACCCTGTCTTTGGGAATAGAGCTGCGCAAACAGTTCCTGATCCCGCTGCTGGTGAAACTGCTGAGGGCTGACGGGGAACAGATCGTCGGCGTCTATGAGCGCAACGATGTGAAGATTCGTCTGCTGGAAGGCATGGAAGAAGGAAAAGGCTGGTTTGCGCTAGAAGGCGAAACTGTCCCGGATTCTCCGGTGACTGCGATCTGCGAGAACGGTATCGTCTATGATGTGGATGTGGAGAACGGGCAGAAGACAGGTTTCTTCCTGGATCAGAAGTATAACCGGCAAAGCGTGGCCCGCATCGCCAAAGGAAAGCATGTTCTGGACTGCTTTACCCACACCGGAAGCTTTGCGTTGAACGCGGCCAAGGGCGGCGCACTTCATGTGACGGCGGTAGATGTGAGCGGGGAAGCCTGCCGGATGACGGCGCGGAACGCGGAACGCAATGGCGTGACGGACAGGGTAGACGTGGTGCAGGCAGATATGTTCGCGTTGCTGGACATTCTGGAAGCGGAGCATAACCGGGATTATGATTTTATTATCCTTGATCCGCCTGCTTTTACCAAAAGCAGAAAGACGGTGAGGAACGCAGCTTCCGGTTATAAGGATATTAACATGAAAGCCATGAAGCTGCTGCCGAGGGGCGGCTACCTGGCCACCTGCAGCTGTTCCCATTTTATGACGGAAGAACTGTTTGTGGCCATGCTGAAAGAAGCGGCGGCGGAGGCCCATGTACAGTTGCGGCAGATCGAGGCCCGGCAGCAGGCGCCGGATCATCCGATTCTGTGGAACGTGCCGGAGACCAATTACCTGAAGTTTTATATTTTCCAAGTGGTGTGAGAAAGGGGTTTACTATGAAACTGATATCCTGGAACGTGAACGGATTACGTGCCTGTATGAATAAGGGTTTTGCGGATTTTCTGGCGGCGTCGGGCGCGGATGTTTTCTGCGTGCAGGAGACCAAGATGCAGCGGGAGCAGGCTACCTTTGATTTCCCTGATTATTTTGAATACTGGAACAGCGCGGAAAAGAAGGGTTATTCCGGCACGGCGGTGTTTACGAAAAAAGAACCCCTGCAGGTGACCTATGGGCTGGGCATTGACGAGCATGACCACGAAGGCCGCGTCATCACCTGCGAGTTTCCGGAGTTTTACCTGGTGAATGTGTATACTCCTAACTCCCAGGACGGGCTGACGCGGTTGGCCTATCGGCAGGTATGGGAAGATGCCTTCCGCGATTACCTTTTGTCACTGGACGCGAAGAAGCCGGTGCTGGTCTGCGGCGATTTGAACGTGGCCCACAACAATATCGATTTGAAAAACTGGAAGACCAACAGGGGCAACGCGGGCTTCACCGATGAAGAGCGGGGCAAATTCACGGAACTGCTGGCCGCAGGCTTCACCGATTCCTTCCGCTTTTTATATCCTGACAAAGAAGGCATCTATTCCTGGTGGTCATATCGTTTCCGTGCCCGGCAGAACAACGCCGGGTGGCGCATTGACTATTGGCTAGTCTCCAACCGCTGGCGCGACAAGATTGAAGACAGCCTGATTTATACCGACGTGATGGGCAGCGACCACTGTCCCGTAGGATTGATTTTAAAGTAAGAGGCACGTATGGATTTTGCAATCAAGGCCCCGTTTGAACCGGCAGGCGACCAGCCTCAGGCCATAGAAAAGCTGGCGACCGGCATCGAACAGGGAATGAAAGCCCAGGTACTGCTGGGGGCCACCGGTACAGGTAAGACTTATACCATCGCCCAGGTGATCAATAAAGTGCAGCGTCCTACGCTGGTACTGGCCCATAACAAGACACTGGCAGCCCAGCTTGCCAGTGAATTGAAAGCGTTCTTTCCCGACAACGCGGTGGAATACTTTGTTTCGTATTACGACTACTACCAGCCGGAAGCTTATATTCCCCAGACCGATACGTATATTGAAAAAGACTCTTCCATAAATGACGAGATCGACAAGCTGCGCCACAGTGCCACCAGCGCTCTTTTTGAGCGGCGGGACGTGATCGTGGTGGCCAGCGTCAGCTGTATTTATGGACTGGGCGGTCCCCAGGATTATTATGATTCGGTGGTTTCTCTCCGGGTGGGGCAAATCATTGAGCGTAATGCGATCCTTCGCAAGCTGGTGGAGAACCAGTACACCCGCAACGATATTGACTTTCACCGCGGCACCTTCCGGGTGCGGGGTGATGTGATTGAAGTGATTCCTGCCAGCTTCGGCGAAAAGGCCGTGCGCATCGAGATGTTCGACGATGAGGTGGAACAGCTTCAGGAAGTGGATGTACTGACAGGGGAAGTGCTGGCCAAGCGTACCCACGTGGCAATCTTTCCTGCGTCCCATTATGTGACCAGCAAGGAAAATATGGAGCGGGCCATGGCGGACATCCGCGTGGAACTGAAAGAGCGCCTGGCGGAACTGAAAAGCAACGGCAAGCTGCTGGAAGCCCAGCGGTTGGAGCAGCGCACCAACTATGATCTGGAAATGATGGAAGAGATGGGCTACTGCACCGGCATTGAGAACTATTCCCGTCACATAGACAACCGGAAAGCAGGGGAGGCGCCCTTTACACTGGTGAATTATTTTCCCGATGATTTCCTGCTGGTGGTGGACGAGTCCCATGCCACCATTCCCCAGGTACGGGCTATGGCCCACGGGGACCGGGCCCGGAAGGAGATGCTGGTGAATTACGGTTTCCGCCTGCCGTCCGCCATTGATAACCGTCCTCTGACCTTTGAGGAGTTTTATCAGCGGATCAACCAGGTGGTATATATTTCCGCCACGCCGGCGGACTTTGAATTGGGAGAAGCGGAACAGGTGGTGGAACAGATCATCCGTCCCACCGGTCTGCTGGATCCGAGGGTGGAAGTGCGTCCCATCGAAGGACAGATCGATGACCTGATGGGCGAGATTCGAAAGACCGTGGCCCTGGGTGACCGCATGCTGATCACCACCCTGACCAAACGGATGGCGGAGGATTTGACGGAATACCTGAATCAAAATGAGGTCAGGGTTCGCTATCTCCATTCGGATATCGCTACCATCGAACGGGCCCAGATCATTGATGCCCTGCGTGCCGGGGAGTTTGACGTGCTGGTGGGCATCAACCTGCTGCGGGAAGGCCTGGATCTGCCGGAAGTGAGCTGCATTGCCATTCTGGATGCGGACAAGGAAGGCTTCCTGCGCAGCGACACGTCTATGGTGCAGACCATCGGACGGGCGGCCCGCAACGAGCGCGGTCATGTGGTGATGTACGCGGACCGGCTGACGGATTCCATGAAGCGGGCCATCGACGAGACCAATCGCCGCCGGGAACTGCAGGAACAGTTTAATAAAGAACACGGCGTCACGCCGAAAACGATTTATAAAGAGCAGCGTCACCTGATCAGGCTGACCAAAGTGGAAGAGGATTTGGAGACGAAGAAGGCCTACGATGAAAAAGCTTTGAAGAAAAGCAGTGTGGCAGCCCTGCGCAAGCTGGCCAAAGCACTGGAAAGCAAAATGGCCCAGGCGGCCAAAGAGCTGGATTTTGAAACGGCGGCAGAGCTGCGGGACCGGCTCATCGTAGTGAAAGGACAGTTAGGTGAAAAGCTGCAGCCCGGGAAAAAGAAGAAATAGATTGATTAATACATAATTGTGACAAAGAGAATCAGCGTTTAGTTTAACTGCGGCGCTAAACGCAAAGCGCGAAACGAGGATACTATGCAGGATAAGATGATCATCCGGGGTGCGCGGCAGCACAACCTGAAAAATATATCACTGGAAATACCGCGGGACAAGCTGGTAGTGATCACCGGCCTTTCCGGCAGCGGCAAAAGCTCCCTCGCTTTTGATACGATTTACGCGGAAGGGCAGCGCCGTTACGTGGAAAGTCTGTCCGCCTATGCCCGCCAGTTCCTGGGGCAGATGGACAAGCCGGACGTGGATTACATCGAGGGACTTTCCCCGGCCATTTCCATCGACCAGAAGACGGCGGGGCGCAATCCCCGTTCCACCGTGGGCACGGTGACGGAAATTTACGATTACCTGCGTCTGCTCTTTGCCCGGGTGGGGGAACCCCATTGTCCGAAATGCGGGCGGCTCATCGAGCGGCAGACGGTGCAGCAGATCGTGGACCAGGTGCTGGTCATGGAGCCGGGCACAAAGTTCATGATTATGGCGCCTTTGGTTTACGGACGCAAAGGCGAACATAAAGACATTATTGAGAATATGCGGCGATCCGGTTACGTGCGCATGCTGGTGGACGGCGAGCTGCGCATGCTGGAAGAAGAAATCGTGCTGGATAAAAAGAAGAAGCACAGGCTTTCGGTGGTCATCGACCGCATGTCGGTGCGTGAGGGCATCCAGCAGCGGCTCAGCGATTCGGTGGAAACCGCTTTGAAGCTGGCGGACAGCGTCATGGAGGTGCAGGTGATCGGCGGGGAGACCAGGGTCTATTCCGAGAAGTTCTCCTGCCCGGACTGCGGTATCAGCCTGCCGGAGATCGAGCCGCGCCTGTTTTCCTTTAACGCGCCTTACGGGGCCTGTCCCACCTGCGGCGGCCTGGGCATCAATCGGGAATATGACTGGGAACTGATCCTGCCGGATACGAACAAAAGCTTTGCCGACGGCGCTATCGCAGCTATGTCCAGTAACCAGGCGTCTTTTACCATGCGCCTGCTTTCAGCGTTTTTGACAAAATACGGATATACTTTGGATAATTGTTGGAACGACCTGAAACCGGCCATGCGGCAAAAACTGCAGTGGGGTGCCGGGGCCGAAACCTTCCATTTTGTTTATACAAATCTGAACGGCGATACCAATGAATACAACCGTACCTGGGACGGCGTGATCCCCATGCTGAAGCAGCGCTACAGGGAAGCCTGGGGCGATGCCATGCGGGAAGACCTGGAGTCTTTTATGAGCGGCAGCATCTGTCCGGACTGCCATGGCAGCCGTCTGAAACCGGAAGTCCTTTCCATTTTAGTTGGCGGAAAAAATATCAATGAAGTAGTACAGATGACGGTGCGGGACGCGAAAGAGTTCTTTGCCGGATTGCAATTGTCGAACCGGCAGCAGGTCATCGCGAAGCAGGTACTGAAAGAGATCAATGCCCGGCTGAACTTCCTGAATGACGTGGGACTGGATTACCTGACCCTGTCCCGGGCGGCTGCCACCTTGAGCGGCGGCGAGGCCCAGCGCATCCGTCTGGCCACCCAGATCGGCAGCGGACTGGTGGGCGTACTGTATATTCTGGATGAACCCAGCATCGGCCTGCACCAGCGGGATAACGGACGCCTGCTCCAGACATTTTACCATCTGCGGGATTTGGGCAACAGTGTGCTGGTGGTGGAACACGACGAAGAGACCATGCTGGCAGCGGACCAGATCATCGATATCGGGCCGGGAGCCGGGGAGCACGGCGGCACGATTGTAGCCCAGGGACCGGCTGCGGAGATCATGAAGGTGGAAGCCTCCGTGACGGGCCAGTACCTCAGTGGGAAAAAGTTCATCCCGTTACCGAAACACCGGCGCAAACCGGATGAACGATTTATTGAGATCATCGGCGCTGCAGGCAACAACCTGAAAGACATTGATGTGAAGATTCCCGTGGGCCTGTTCACGGTGGTGACCGGGGTCAGCGGCAGCGGCAAATCCACCCTGATCAATGACATTTTATACAATGCCCTGGCGGCCAGACTCCACGGAGCACGGTTGCGTCCTTTGCAGCATAAAGAGATCCGGGGACTGGAAGAGATCGATAAGATTATTAACATCGACCAGAGCCCCATCGGGCGCACTCCCCGTTCCAACCCGGTGACGTATACGGGAACCTTTAATTACATCCGTGCCCTCTTTGCTTCTACGAATGAAGCAAAACTGCGGGGCTATAAGCAGGGACGTTTCAGCTTCAACGTGAAAGGCGGGCGCTGCGAAGCCTGTCAGGGGGACGGCGTCAACAAAATCGAGATGAACTTCCTGCCGGACGTGTATGTGCCCTGCGAAGTCTGTCACGGGGCCCGTTACAACCGGGATACGCTGGAAGTACACTATAAAGGGAAAAATATCGCCCAGGTGCTGGACATGACCGTCACCGAAGCCCTGGAGTATTTCAAGAACCAGAAACGGATTGAAGACAAACTGCAGGTGCTGGAAGACGTGGGCCTGGGTTATATCCGTCTGGGCCAGGCGGCCACAACCCTCAGCGGTGGGGAAGCCCAGCGCATCAAACTGGCAGCGGAGCTTTCCAAAAAAGGAACGGGCCGTACCCTGTACATTCTGGACGAGCCCACCACGGGCCTCCATACCGCGGACGTCCATAAGCTGTTGCAGGTGCTGCAGCGCCTGGTGGACAGCGGCAATACGGTCATCGTCATTGAGCACAACCTGGACGTGATTAAAACGGCAGACTACCTGATTGATTTAGGCCCCGAAGGCGGAGACAAAGGCGGCGAAGTCATCGGCACCGGCACACCGGAACAGCTGGCCCGTAACAAGAACTCGTATACAGGCCAGTACCTGAAACGGGTTATCGATGATGCGAAAAAGAACGGAAAATATCAGTAAAACATTATGACTATGAACGACAAAATAGAGAAAGCGCTTGCAGTCTTGCCTGACAAGCCCGGCGTCTACCTGATGCACGACAGCACCGGCCGGGTCATTTACGTAGGCAAGGCAAAAAATCTGAATAACCGGGTTCACAGCTACTTCAGGGCCTCAGGCAGGCAATCCGTCAAAGTGGAAACCCTGGTCAGCCACGTGGACGACCTCGAGACCATCATGACAGACAGCGAGATCGAAGCCCTGATCCTGGAATGCAACCTGATCAAAAAATACCGTCCCCGCTACAACATCATGCTGCGGGACGATAAAAGCTATCCCTATCTGAAAGTCACCCTGCAGGATGACTTTCCACGCATGTATATCACCCGCAGGGTTATCAAGGACGGAGGAAAGTACTACGGACCCTACCCCGACGTGGGTGCGTTGCGTTCTACCGTGAAACTGCTGCGTTCCCTGTTTCCCGTACGGAACTGCCGCAACATGAACCAGGAGCGGCCCTGCCTGCAATACCATATCAAACGATGCCTGGCGCCCTGTGCGGGAAAAGTCAGCCGACAGGAGTATGGGGAGCTGGTAAAATCCATCTGCCTTGCTTTGGACGGTAAAACCCAGGAGCTCCGTAAGACCTTGAAGCAGAACATGCTGGAAGCTTCTGAAAACTATGAGTTTGAGCAGGCGGCCCGGTACCGGGACCAACTGCAGGCGGTGAACCGGCTGGAAGAAAGCCAGAAAGCCGTGCTGGAAGGCGGCGACATGGATATCATCGGTTACGGGGCTGACGATTTCAATGTGTGCCTGCAGGTGTTCTTCGTCCGGGGCGGTAAACTCATCGGCCGCAAAGAGTTCATGCTCCCGGCGGAAGGGGAAGAGGAGGCGGAGGTCATCGCCGCGTTCCTGAAACAGTATTACAATGCAGAGGACGTCTTTTTGCCGAAAGAGATCCTGGTATCACGGCTTCCCGGTGAGGAAGACAGGGCATTGCTGCAGCAGTGGCTGTCG
>JAFZIG010000031.1 GCA_017554485.1 Acidaminococcaceae bacterium
GCACCTGCGGGAATGCTTCGTCGTACCGGAAGAAGGCGCCGACCTGAACGCCATTGAGACGGCTATCAAAACCATGCCCAACTATTTTGTCGGTTATGAGACCACCGTACACTTCATTTCTGAAGAGGAATTCGCGAAAAACCACAGCGGTATCCCCCACGGCGGCTTTGTGTTCCGTAACGGAAAAACAGACGAAACTACCGGCCATGTGATGGAATTCTCCCTAAAACTGGACAGCAACCCGCAGTTTACTTCCAGCGTACTGACAGCCTTTGCCCGGGCCATGTACCGGCTGCACTTCGAACAGGGCAAATGCGGTGCTTTTACCGTGCTGGATATCCCCTTCGGATTGCTTTCTCCCAAAGATCCTGCTGATTTGCGGAAATTTATGCTGTAGTTTACAGATTTTTCTTGAATTTTATTGAAAATCGTGGTATCTTGAGCATAAGGAAACTGTTCGGTTTCAACATTATTATACAAGGAGGCAATCTAAATGGGAAAATTTTTGGTAAAAGAGTCCAAAGCAGGTATGCGCTTCAACCTCGTAGCTAATAACGGCGAAATCATTGCAGCATCTCAGGTTTACAAATCCCCGTCCGGCTGCAAGAACGGCATTGCCAGTGTAGCAAAAAACGCACCAATTGCCGCAATCGAAGACCAGACCGTTGAAGGCTTCAAGGTTGAAAAACACCCGAAATTTGAAGTTTACACGGACAAAGCCGGCGAATTCCGTTTCCGTCTGAAAGCCACCAATGGTCAAATCATCGCTGTAAGCGAGGGCTACAAAGCCATGAAGAGCTGCCTGAACGGCATTGCTTCCGTGAAAAAGAATGCAAAAGACGCTAAAATCGTTAAAGAAGAAGCTAAATAAAAATTCCATTTAAATAGTTCCATAGCAAAACCGGTACCAGCCAACAGGCTGATACCGGTTTTTAATTGAGGGAATATAGAAATATTAAACAAATTCACTTTTAGATATTATCAGTGTCGTTACTGTAGATTAACTTATTCCGCACAAGCTTCTTTAATTATATTAACTGCCTTCACTAAAACTTCCTCCGGCATGTTTAGCGCTGGCAGCAGCCTGATCTTATCTTTCGCCGCCAGGCACAGCACGCCTTTTTCAATGCACTTCCTGATAATATCCCCTGCCGGTTTTACTGGTTTGATGCCGCACATCATGCCCATACCTGTAATCTTTTCGATGCCGGGGGCTCCTTCCAGGGCGCCGAACAAAATCTTGCCCTTGCGCTGCACTTCCGCTAAAAATGCGTCATCCAGCCGGTTCAGGATGCTGACAGCCCCGGCGCAGGCCACCGGGTTGCCGCCGAAGGTAGAACCGTGATCACCATGGCCCAGCACAAATTCTACCTTTTCACCCATCAGACAAGCCCCCAGCGGCAGACCGCCGCCGATGCCTTTGGCCGTGGTCACCACGTCCGGGTTCACGCCGAAGTTCATATAGGAGTACAGCTTACCCGTACGTCCGTTGCCGGTCTGCACTTCATCCACCATAAACACAATATCGTTTTCGTGGCAGATGGCGTCCACGCCTTTGATAAACTCTGCGGTCAGCGGGTTCACCCCGCCTTCCCCCTGGATGCACTCAATCATAATGCCCGCCACTTTATGAGCTTCCACCAGTTTCTTCACGCTGACCAGATCGTTAGGCGTGGCATGGACAAAGCCGGCCGTCAGCGGCTGGAAGAGTTCATGGTAATGGTCCTGCCCGGTGGCGGCCAGGGTGGTGAGGGTACGTCCGTGGAAACTGTTCCACATGGTGATGATGGTATAGTATTCCGGCCCTTTCTTCTCCGCCGCGTATTTGCGGGCCACCTTAATGGCGCATTCGTTGGCTTCCCCTCCGGAATTGCTGAAGAACACTTTCTTCATGCCGGTTTTCTCACAGAGTATCTCCGCCAGCTTGGCGCAGGGCTCCGTGTAATACAAATTGGACATGTGCTGCACTTTGCTCAGCTGGTCGATGACAGCCTGTTTCCAGACGTCGTCCGCGATGCCAAAGCTGGTAACGCCGATGCCGGAACCCATGTCAATGTATTCCTTGCCATTCACATCCACGGCAATGCTGCCCTTCCCGCTGACGATTTCCACCGGGAATCGGGCGTAGGTATTGGCTACGTACTTGTTATCTAATTCCTGCAGCTTGCTCATCTCTTCACGCTCCTGTCACCATGGTGCCCGCGCCTTCATCCGTTAACAGTTCCATCAGGATAGAATGGGGCACGCGGCCGTCCATAATAATTACATTCTTTACGCCTTTACTGATGGCGTCTTCACAGCATTTCACCTTAGGCAGCATACCCCCGGCGATGATGCCTTCCTCTTTCAGCTTTGCCATTTCCCCGATAGTCACCGCAGGGATCAAAGTCGTTTCGTCATCCTTATCCCGTAAGATACCCGGCACGTCTGTCATCAGGATGAACGTCTCCGCCTTTAACGCGCCGGCGATATAGGCCGCCGCCGTGTCGCCGTTGATGTTGTAGGCGTTGCCCTGATCGTCGCAGCCGATGGTGGACACCACCGGGATGTAGCCTTTTTCCAGCAAATCCAGGATTGGTTTTTCGTTGACCTCTGTTACTTCCCCTACAAAACCGAGACGCAGGTCTTTAATTTTGCATTTGATCAGGTGTCCGTCTATACCGGAAAGGCCGATGGCATTCCCGCCGTGCATCTGCAGCAGGTTGGCCAGGGATTTATTGACCTTGCCGGCCAGTATCATCTCGACAATATCCACGGTCTCTTTATCGGTAACCCGCAGGCCGTCTACAAATTCGGCCTTTTTCCCCAGGCGTTTCATCAGGTCGTTGATCTCCGGCCCGCCCCCATGCACCAGCACGATTTTAATACCTACGTGCCAGAGCAGCACGATGTCTTCCATGACCTGTTGCTTCAGGGTTTCGTTGATCATAGCGTTGCCGCCGTATTTGATCACGATAATTTTCCCATTGTGTTTCTTTATATAAGGCAGCGCCTCCACTAAAATCTGGGCGCGCTCCGCATTTGAATAAGTGTATTCCATGTTCAGATACCTCTTTTAACTTTTTACGATTGCCGCAGGATTTTTGCGAAGGGCAAGGAAATGTCTCGCAGACGTAGTGGTGCTACGTCGAGGGTCATTGACGCAGCCATTCACAAAAAGCATCGGCAAGCGCTTATGATCTGTAGTCCCCGTTGATCTTTACATAATCGTATGTCAGGTCGCAGCCCCAGGCAGTGGCTTTGGCATCGCCGCTGTTCAGCCCGACCAGGATCGTGATTTCTTTTTCCAGCAGAACTTCCTTGGCAAATTCTTCGGAAAAATCCACACCGGCCCCGTTTTTGCAGACGGGAAGGATTCCCTTGGCAGACTTAAAAGCCACGTCCACTTTGTTCACGTCCAGGTCAGCCCCGCTGTAACCGATAGCGCACAGCACCCGACCCCAGTTTGCATCGGCGCCGAACATGGCGGCTTTCAGCAGACTGCTGGTTATAACACTCTTGGCTACAACGGCAGCCGTCTTTTCATCCGCGGCGCCGGTGACATCGCATTCCAGCAGTTTGGTGGCCCCTTCCCCGTCTCCCGCGATGGTGCGGCACAGGGAGATGGTCACCGTGTTCAGGGCTTTCATAAAAGTATCAAAGGCTTTGCCTTCTTCTGTAATTTCTTTGTTGCCTGCCAGGCCGTTGGCCATAATGGCCACCATATCGTTGGTAGAAGTATCCCCGTCTACGCTGAGCATATTGAAGGTCTTCTGCACGTCGTGACTCAGGGCTTTTTGCAGCATGGGGGCAGAAATGGCTGCGTCCGTGGTCAGGAACACCAGCATAGTAGCCATGTTGGGATGGATCATGCCGCTGCCTTTGGCAATACCACCCAGGCGGCAGGTCTTGCCGTCTATCTCAAACTCTACCGCAATCTTTTTCATCACAAGGTCGGTGGTCATGATGGCTTTCGCCGCTTCGTCTTCTCCATTCTGTGACAGGGAAGCCACCAGCTTGCCGATGTTGTTGGCAACGGGAGTGATATTCAGTTTCTGCCCGATTACGCCGGTGGAAGCAACGATTACATCTTTGGGGCTGATACCCAGTTCCCCGGCAGCCAGAGCGCTCATCTTTTCAGCAATCTCCAGGCCGTCGCTGTTGCAGGTATTGGCGTTTCCGCTGTTGCAGATCACCGCCTGGGCGATGCCGTCAGCGATATGCTGCTTTGTAACAGTCAGGGGCGCGCCCTTCACCAGATTGGTAGTATACACTGCCGCCGCGTGAGCCGGTACTTTGCTGAAAATCATGGCCAGATCGTTTTTATCGTTCCGTTTCCGAATGCCGCAGTAAATACCGCCGGCTGTATATCCTTTGGGGGCGCACACGCCGCCTTCAATTTGTTTCATTTCGTTTTCCTCCATTTAAATTTCTAATCCGGTGGTTTCCGGCAGTCCCAGCACGATGTTCATATTCTGGATTGCCGCGCCGGACGCGCCTTTGCCCAGGTTATCAAAGCGGGACACCAGCAGGATCCGTTCTTCATTGCCCGTTACGGTCACTTCCATGTCGTCCCGGCCGGAAAAGGCCGCTGCAGACAGGAAGCCTTTTTCATCCGCCGTTTCTTTAAACCGGATCAGAGAACCTGTATAATATTCCGCATAAATTCGTCGGACATCTGCCATGGCGCCTTGCAGGTCTTTTTTGAACAGCGAAACAGTCACTTCCATACCGCTGTAAAAATCCGCCACGATGGGGCAGAACACCGGACTGTTCTCAATTCCGCAGATTACATTCATTTCCTTCAGGTGTTTGTGAGCCTGCCCTAACGCATATTGCCGCGGAGCATTTAACAGCGGACTTCTCTGCGGGTCTTCGTATTCCGCGATCATGTTCTTGCCGCCGCCGGAATAGCCCGTCAGGGAAAAGCAGGTCAGCTGCACATCTTTGGCCAGCAGGCCCTGTTCCACCAAAGGCGCCACCAGAGCGATAAAGCCGCTGGCATGGCAGCCGGGATTGGCAATAAATTTCGCCCTGGCAATTTTATCCCGTCGTCCGGTAAGTTCCGGCATACCGTACGCCCAACCAGTCGCCGTGCGGTGTGCCGTAGAAGTATCGATAATAACTGTAGCGCTGCCTTTGGCCAGCTCAACTGCTTCAATGGCCGCCGCATCCGGCAGGCAGAGGAAAGCCACATCGGCTTTGTAGAACGCTTCCCGTCGAGCTTCCGGGTCTTTACGTACCGCTTCCTCCAGCGTAATCAGTTCTATATCTTGTCTTGTGCATAATCTTTCACGAATACGCAATCCGGTAGTTCCGGAACTGCCGTCTATAAATACCTTTGTCATAATCTGCCTCAGTTCTTACACAATTAAAAATAAACAGTATGATTAAGCATTATAATAGATGAAATTGCTTTTCCTGTCAAGTTATTTTTTGTATAAATATTAAAATTTTATGCATTTTCATAAATTTATGCATAAAACCTGCATCTATCATTGTCTAAAATAGTTGCAAACCAACTAACCGGATCGACCAGAGACAATAGTTTTAAGAGAAAACAGGCGGCTTCTGCCTGTGCAAAAGCCGCCTGCGTTTTACTGTGAATGATTCGTTAAGGAAGCATTGATTTTTTGGTCTGCGTATTTGCCAGTGCTTCCTTACTGTTTTGAATTATTTTTTATTCTTCAGGTTGATTGCCGCCTGAGCTGCCGCCAGCCGGGCGATAGGCACACGGAAGGGCGAGCAGGATACGTAGTCCAGACCCAGTTCCTGGCAGAACGCAACCGATGACGGATCGCCGCCGTGTTCGCCGCAGATACCGCAGTGCAGCATTGGGTTCTCTTTTCTTCCTTTCTGTACCGCCATCCGCATCAACAGGCCTACACCTGTCTGATCCAGCTTGCTGAAGGGATCAAACTCATAAATTTTCTGTTCGTAATAGCTGTCCAGGAATTTTCCGGCATCGTCCCGGGAGAAACCAAAGGTCATCTGGGTCAGGTCGTTGGTACCGAAGCTGAAGAAATCAGCTTCCTTTGCCACGTCATCCGCAGTCAGCGCGGCTCTGGGAATTTCAATCATGGTACCAACCTGGTAATTCAGGAAGTAACCCTGTTCCTTCATAACCTGTTCCGCCGTCTCCACGATGATATTCTTGACGAACAGCAATTCCTTGCGTTCCCCGGTCAGCGGAACCATGATTTCTGGAACGATATCGTAATTCATCTCTTTCTTGACCGCAATGGCCGCTTCGATAACGGCCCGGGTCTGCATGCGGGAAATTTCCGGATAAATGACGCTGAGGCGGCAGCCCCGCAGGCCCATCATGGGATTGAACTCATGCATCGCTTCGCAATGGGCTTTCACTTTTTCATAGGTCAGACCCATGCTGTCAGCCAGCTCTCGCATTTCCGCTTCCGTCTTCGGCAGGAACTCATGCAGCGGCGGATCCAGGAAACGGACCGTCATGGGACGGCCCCGCAACGCTTTGTACATGCCGATAAAATCTTCCCGCTGATAGGGCAGCAATTCGGCCAAGGCCGCTTCCCGCTGCTCCACAGTATCCGATAAAATCATGCGGCGGAACTTAGGAATCCGTTCCGCTTCAAAGAACATGTGCTCCGTGCGGCACAAGCCGATACCCTCCGCGCCTAACCGTACCGCATTTTCTGTATCAGCCGGCGTGTCTGCATTAGTACGTACTTTCATCTTGCGGAACTGGTCGGCCCAGCGCATGATGCAGCCGAAGTTGCCGCTGATTTCCGCTTCCACCGTGGGAATGTCCCCTTCGTAAATCGTACCGGTAGAACCGTCCAGGGAAATATAATCTCCTTCATGATAAACCGTACCGTTCAGTTCAAACTCTTTTTCTTCTTCCTTCACTTTCAGTTCATTGCAGCCGGAAACGCAGCAGGTGCCCATGCCTCTGGCTACCACTGCCGCGTGGCTGGTCATGCCGCCCCGGGCCGTCAGGATGCCTTCCGCAGCATGCATGCCCTCAATGTCTTCCGGTGAGGTTTCCAGACGTACCAGGATAACACGTTCGCCGTTAGCAGCTGCATTCTTGGCATCTTCTGCCGTAAAATAAACTTTACCCGCCGCGCTGCCCGGTGAGGCCGGCAGTGCATGCCCGATTACTTTGCCTTCCTTCAGCGCTTTTGCGTCAAAGGTAGGATGCAAAAGCTGGTCAAGAGATTTTGCTTCAATGCGCAGCAACGCCTCTTCCGGTGTGATCATGCCTTCTTCCACCAGATCGCAGGCGATATTGATGGCCGCTTCCGCCGTGCGTTTGCCGTTACGGGTCTGCAGGAAATACAGCTTGCCTTCCTGAATAGTAAATTCCATATCCTGCATGTCACGGTAATGGCTTTCCAGTTTGTGGGCCAGATTGATAAATTCACTGTAGCAGCCGGGCATATCTTCTTCCAGCTTGCTGATGGGCTGCGGTGTGCGGACGCCGGCTACCACGTCTTCACCCTGGGCATCGATGAGATATTCGCCATAGATGCCTTTTGCGCCTGTCGCCGGATTCCGGGTGAAGGCCACACCGGTCCCGGAGGTGTTGCCCATATTGCCGAATACCATGGTCTGGATATTGACCGCCGTGCCCCAGTCGCCGGGGATATCGTTCATACGGCGGTATACATTGGCCCGGGGGTTATCCCAGGACCGGAATACCGCTTTTACCGCTTCCATCAACTGGGTATCCGGATCCTGGGGAAATTCTTCGCCAATGGCTTCTTTATACAGCGCCTTGAACCGTTTGATCAGTTTTTTCATGTCGTTGACATCCAGATCGATATCAAACTTAACGCCCTTCTGTTCTTTTATCTCGTCGATAATTTTTTCAAATTTCGACTTGGGAACTTCCATGACCACGTCAGAAAACATCTGGATAAAACGGCGGTAGGAATCATAGGCAAAGCGGGGATTATTGGTTTTTTGCGCAAAGCCTTTCACAGAAACATCGTTCAGGCCCAGATTTAAGATCGTGTCCATCATGCCCGGCATGGAAACCCTCGCCCCGCTGCGTACGGAGACCAGCAGCGGATCGCTGGTGTCGCCGAATTTTTTACCGTTTTCTTTTTCCAGCCAGCGTAAGCTTTGGAAAATCTGCTGTTTGATCTCATTGGAAATTTTGCGGCCGGACTTATAATAATCCGTACAGGCTTCCGTGGTAATTGTAAAGCCCATAGGGATAGGCAGTCCTAAATTTGTCATCTCTGCCAGGTTGGCGCCTTTGCCGCCCAGCAGTTCTTTCATCTGGGCGTTGCCTTCATAAAACGTATAGACCCATTTTTTTGTTGTTTCCATAATAACCTGATCCTCTTTCCTTTAAAACTAATCACTATTGTTTGTTAAATATATTGCAACGACATCGTATCCTGCAACGGTAGAAAAAGATTTTTCCTGAAATCAGTGAATTCCTGAAAAAACCTGCCGAATGCAGCAGCAGACGGCAGGCCAATAACCGGTTTTATTAAATTGCTTCAGCTTGTACTGCAACAAAATGCTAATGAAATTAAATTAGAAAACTGTCGACCACTGAATTACGCTGAACTATTTTACAATATCCCCTTCATTGAACGGATCGCCGCACTGCGGGCAGAATTTCGGCGGATTGTGGGGATCTTCCGGCGTCCAGCCGCACTTATCACATTTATAGAGAGGAGCGCCCGCCGGTTTGCGGGAGCCGCAGTTCGGACAGAACTGCCCTTGGTTCACGCTGCCGCAGCTGCAGGTCCAGCCTGCGGGAGCAGCCGGCTGAGGCTGGCCGCAGTTAGCGCAGAACTTGCCGGTATTGCCTTTGGCGCCGCAGGCGCAATCCCAGCCGCCTGCCGGTTTGGGTTCCGGTTTGGGCTGGCCGCAGTTAGCACAGAACTTGCCGGTGTTGCCGGCATGTCCGCAGGCGCAGGCCCAGCCTGCTGCAGCTGCGGGAGCCGCCGCCGGCTGCGGGGGCTGTTGCTGTGGATAAGGTTGCTGCGGATAAGGAGGCTGTTGTCCATACTGAGGCGGATACTGCCCGGCAGGACCATATGCATTGCCCATAGCCATACCGCCGGCCATGTTCGCCATGCCCATACCAATAAAGGCACCCATCGGACCCATACCTCCGCCTTCATTAGAGGATGCGTTGCGAATACCGTCGGCAGTTGCATCGGTGAGAACGCCCATACGCATTTCCGGATTGGACATCATAGCGCCCATCTGGACTTTCTGGAGCTTCGCTTCGTCTTCTTCGTTGGCTTTTACACTGTTCACGCCGAAAGAAACGATTTCGATACCGCGCAGGTCGCGCCATTTAGAAGAAAGAACGTCATTCAGGGCATCCGCCAGTTCCATTGTACGCATCGGCAGTTCGGTGTAATCGATGCGCTGTGCGGAAATCTTACCGAATGCAGGCTGCAGCGCCGTCAGCAGTTCGGATTTCAGCTGGCTGTCCCACTGGCTCCGCAGATACTGGTCGGGAGCGTTGCCGGCAATCGTGGAATAGAACAGGATCGGGTCAACGATCTTGTAACTGTATTCGCCGAAGCAACGGATACGTACCAACAAACCACGGCCGGTGTTTTCTTCAATAACTTTGAAAGGAATCTCTGCCGGGGTTCCGTATTTGTTACCGATGATTTCTTTGGTGTTGAAGTAGTAAACACGCTGATCCTTACCGGTATCGCCGCCAAAAGTAAAACGCTTACCCATGCGCTGGAATACTTGGATCACGCTTTCTTTCAGGTCGCCTGTGAAAACCGAAGGTTCTGTCGATTTATCATAGGTGTATTCGCCGGGCTCTGCGCAAAGATCAACTACTTTGCCCTGCTCCACAATCATCATGCACTGGCCTACGTTAACCGCAATTACCGAGCCATTGGAGATGATATTGTCTTCCGCGCTGGTATTGGAGCTGCGGCCCTGGCTGCTGATCCGTTTCTGGCCTTTGCACATCAAAACATCCGGGGTCATGCTGTCACAGTAAAAGTACTCTTTCCACTGGTCGGCCAATACGCCGCCAATGGCGCCCATTCCTGCTTTAATTAATCCCATGTGTTATTCCCTCCTTAATTAAAATATTAATTACATCCCAAAAATCACACTAATGTTTTTGCACTGCCTGTTTTTTTAATATAAATCTCCTGAAACCTGTTTTTATTTTACCACAAAACGCTATTCTTTACATAGTAAATTTAATGTAAAAGGAAAATATGTTTTTTTAATGTTTAATTTTAGAAGAATTTGTATTCTTCATTAATAATTATTTTATCTTAATGCGACCGGCGCCTAAGGGGTTTTCATAACCGTCTTTAACTTTTGCGTTCAGATGGTTCTGTACGTATTCCATGATGGCGTCTACGTCTGTCATGATACCGTCTTTCAACAGCTTGCTCTTTTTGAACATTACCAAGCCGTTGCCGCCGTCTTTGAGCACATACGTGGTGCCGCCTACGGTGTATTTGGCATTCAGGTCAATGGGTTTGCCGTTGATCATAACATCCTTTACCCGGCGTTCGCCTTTTACTTCCACAAAGTTGCCTTTCGCATCCAGCACCACCCCTGAAGGAACACTGGAATCCAAAGTATAGGTAATACCAGAAATCTGCATGAACGCACCATGCTCATTGGGATAAAAAGAAACACCCACTTCCAGCGCGTCCGCAATCTGCTGTCCTGTAGCCTCAATCACGGTACACATATTTCCGAAGGGGAACGCTTCCAACAAATTCTGGTATGTAAATACACCTTTTTTAATAGCGTTCCGGACAGACCCGCCGTTCACAATAACAACATCCGTATCCAAAACAGCCCTGTAAGCATCCGCTACAAAGTCGCCAAGGTTAGTTTCACCCTTACGTACCCAGCGTTCACCCGTCTTCGGATTATTAGCGGTAAGTTCCACCAGCGCCTCGCCTACAGGCTGGTTAAGAATCGCTTCAAAGCGTTTATTTTCTTTGGCAATCAACTTGGTTACTTTTTTGTCAGCAACTTTCAGATCTTTGACCAGTTCAGAGGAAATGGAACCGTCTTCGTTAATTGTCATTTTGCCAAGGCTCTGCAGCTTGGTCCCGGTTTGGGCTACCAGCACTGCTTTCCCTGCCTTGTTGATGATTTTGTGAGGCGGAATGTACTGTTCATGGGAATGCCCGTCTATAATCGCATCGATGTTGTACGTATTGGCCGCTACCGTACCACTGGACCAGCGGGGAATAGAACTCTCCGTTCCCAAATGACCTACCAAGAATACATATTCCGCTCCATCTTTGCGAACATTATCAACTGCCTTCTGTATCGCTTTGTAAACTTTTTCACCGGT
The DNA here is from genome assembly GCA_017554485.1 of Acidaminococcaceae bacterium. Classification (GTDB taxonomy): domain Bacteria; phylum Bacillota; class Negativicutes; order Acidaminococcales; family Acidaminococcaceae; genus Succiniclasticum. Next base: position 11,285 of record JAFZIG010000031.1, read on the forward strand.
GGGATCTTCGGAAAAGCCGTAAATAAACTTTCCGTCTTTATCCTGGAAATACTTGGGAGTAGAAGTTACCAGCGTTTCCGGAGTGGTAACCCCTACAAAGCCGATTTTTTTCCCACCCAGCATGATAATCTTATAGGGTTTCAGAATCGTTTTATGCGTCTTAATGTCAACAAAATTGCAGGAATAGTATCCGCATTTTTGTTTGGATGCCAGTTCGAAAAAACGCGCCATACCGTAATCAAATTCATGATTGCCGGGAATGACAAAATCATAGCCTACGGCATTCATAATCTTTATAATGGATTCACCGGTAGATAATTTACCGATGGGTGCACCCTGGACTGCATCGCCGGCATCTACCAACGCCACAGGGTATCCCTGTTTTTTCAAATCCTTTTTATACTGGGAAACTTTATCAATGCCAAGGTTATCAGTGATACCGCAGTGGATATCGTTGGTATGCAGGATGATAATCTCCTTGCCGGCAGCCAACACTGCCACCGGAAGCAGCAGCGTTACCAGCATTGCCAACGCCGCACCGTACAGTTTTCGCAGGTTTCTGCTCATTTTGTGTATCCTTTCTTTGGTTCCTTAAAATTATATTCTTTCGGTTTTATTTTTTAGGCGTTAATGCATACACCCGTGCAGGCAGTCCCGTAGCCCCTTCAATGCGAGGCCAGGATGCGAACAGCAGCGCTCCTGCTGGAGCTACCTTGTCCAGATTGCAAAGCACTTCGATCTGAAGCTTGCCGATACTCAGCACGTAACGCTCGCAGGCCAGATCCCCTGCTTCCACTGCCAGATAGCTGGCGTCAGTATCCAGGGTTTCATGTCCGTTGGCTGCTGCTTTGCGAACTTCAAAAATATATTTCAGAGCATCCAGGCACCAGCCCGGGCAGTGCTCATTACCATCTGCCCCTGCATTGGCCAGCTTCTCCATGCTGGGCCAGCGTTTATACCAGTCGGTACGCAGTGCCACGAAAGCGCCTTCCGGAATGGGGCCGTATTTTGCTTCATAGGCTTTAATGTCTTCCACGGTAACAGCATAATCAACATTATCTTTTACCTTTTCGCTGATATCGATCACCGCCAGCGGGAAAACAAAATCTTTCACACCGTACTGTTCCGATAACGGCGCGTCTTTTACAAAGTGCCCGGGGAAATCCACATGGGTGCCGAACTGGCCCGGGAACTTAAAGGTATGGATCAGACATTCCAACATGGGGTTGCCCCAATCAAAGACCACCTTGCTCAGTTCCACAGAACCTTCCGGTATACCGCTCCAAAAGGGGCTGCTGTTATTCAGCGAATGGGACAGTTCTACCCATTCATACTGGTCGGATTTTAATTCCTGCAATACATTCCACAGTTTGTTTTCCATAGCGTTTGCCTCCATAATAAATATTTTTCGACATGTTCCCAGGAACATAGAAATACCTATTAAAATAGTATCATTTTTATTATAGCATGTAAATAATTTATGTCACAAAAAGCTCTCAAAATTAATTATCTTGAGAGCTTTTGTATTTCTGATTTGATTATTTAATGCTGTTCAGTAACGTTGCCAGTTCCGATGCGGAAGGATCCCCGGAATAGCAGGCCATAATCGGCTGCTCGCCTAACATCAGCGTATTTCCGGAAGCATATGCATTAGATTTATTGTGTCCATTATGATAAGCTGCTGCAAGGTTCCCCAGCACGAAGTAGGAACGCTCCGCGCCACTCTTTCCTTCTGCCGCCACAGGCTGCACCAGGGCCTTGCCGTTTACCTTCACCACGCCTTTTTCCGCGGTAACATGCTTGCCACTGTACTCAAATAATTTCTTCACATAATTCTCACGGCGCTGCTCGTGTGTCGGATGATCGCTGGGTGAGAAGATTTCTCCTGCGAAATTTTTCTTGGATTTTCCGTATTTTTCTTCTACGCGCTGCCAAATGGCTGCAGTTGCCCCAGGATTGTACCCTGCGTTAATCACATAGTCGAAAGCCAGGTTATCCGCTTCCCATTCGTCTTTTTTTGTAATGCTTACGGTATCAATCTGGTTGACCAGCACGTTCAGGGCTAAATTAGTTAGCACGGATCCGCCCACTGCCGAACCTACCATGGCCGCGCCGATGGCCACATTCAGCTTCTTGCGCATGGAAGAAGCCACATGGTTTTTCTGGCCGTGACCCATTTCGTGAGCTAATACAACGGCAACTTCATTCTCGTCTTCCGTCAGACTGTAGAGGCCCTCGTTAACGCTCATTACGTGACCCATGCTGCAGAATGCGTTAAATGATGTTTGCTTATTGACAAAATAAAGGTATGGTTTTTGATAGATGGTAGGATCCACAGCGGCAATGCCTTTTGTCAGACGGGGCATCATTGCATCCAGTTGCTGCTTGCGATAATAGTTTTCAGACACTCCATACTTTTTCTGATATGCCGCAAAAAGTTCCTGACGGCCTTCCTCGGTCTTGTCGTAGTGCTTGATCGTGGCTTCCACCTGCTGGGATGCCGCTGCCGCCTGAACAGCTGTGCCAATAATAGTTTCCAGCCCCTTTGCGGAAGCCGTGGGCGCAGGCTGGACTGCAACGCTTACGGCTGCCCCTAAAACGCCGCATAATAATGCCGTACCCACTGTTTTCTTCCAGGAATTTGTTTTCATCACTGCACCTCACTTTTTAAAGAATGCATACGTGTTTTTGCAGAAGCAAATCACTTAAAACCGAAAAAACATTTTGTTATAAGGCCGATACTGAAAACTATAAAAAGAAGTACCGCCTTATACAATTCTTTCCTAATATAAATTTTAAACAAATTTTCTTTATTTTGCAACAGTCTTTGTCTGATTTACTTTTTCCGCCCAGTCCCTGAAGTGTTTCACACAATCCGCCGCATAAGCCCCTATACCGGAAACCCCTGCCGTATCCTGCCTGAACACTGTATAAATCTGAATATCTTCATAATATATTTCCGCTTTGTCACTGGCTTCAAACACAATAAAGTGGGACGGCTCCACTTTTCCTTTCTGTCGTATCTGGTAAAGGGCCCCGGCAAGCAGTTCCGCCCGGTACATCGGCTTATTTCCGCCTGCGGCTGCCGCAATTCGGAACTCCCATTTGTCTTTATTGTTTTCAAATATCTCCTGCACGCTTGCCGTACCGTCACTGTTGGATACCGGCGACGGATTCATCTTTAACGGATCCATCAGCTTATACATATTCCGGATACGCTGTGCCGGATCGGGATGGCTGTCAAAAATTCCCCAACCCGGATTTCCGTATTCAGCGGCCAACTCCTGCAGTTTATGCATAGTCACCAGCATGGCATAGGGACTGTAACCCGCTTTCAAAGTATAAGCAAACCCTTCCCGGTCAGCAGCGCTTTCGTCGGCCCGGCTGTATCCTGCCGCCAATGCGTCGCCAACGACCATACCCATAGCCAACACGTCGCCGTTTCCGGAAGCAACGCCAGCCAAAATCGCAACTATCTGGGTCCACATATTTTTTTCAATCTGATGTACAGTGTGCCGTTTCACCACATGTCCGATTTCATGGCCCAGTACGCCAGCCAGTTCCGCATCGGAAGGCATGTAGTCTAACAATCCTTTGAAAACATAAATGTAACCGCCGGGACAGGCCAATGCATTTACGTCCTCCGTGTTCAATACTTTAAACGTATATGTCAGGTTCTTACGGCCGCAGACATCCACCAGGCTCTGACCGATCCGGTTGACCCTGTCCGTTATCTGGGGATCGTTAAGCACTCCGTAACGGACTTCAATCTGCTCGGCAGCAGATTTTCCCATTTCAATTTCCTGCTTTTCGCTGATCATACCTGCCTCTGCGGCCGGCTGGACAGCACACGTGACGCCCATCAGGCACAGCACAGAAATAATAATTTTTATAAAAAAGTTGTTAAAAAAATGTTTCACGTGAAACTCCTTATATATTTAATCGCTGACATTTGTAAATTTTACTCCGACACGTTCAGGACGCCGGTCAGTACATTATTATGCAGAAACTTTTTAGGGAAACACTGATGAAAAATCAGATTACGCCCTTTGCTTTAAATCCGGCAATCTCTTCTTCCGTATATCCCAATTCCAACAGCACTTCCTGATTATGTTCGCCGATATATGGCCCGCGAAATCTAATCTCACAGGGAGTATCGGATAGTTTCACAGCCGGTTTTAAATATGAAACTTCCCCTAAATCTTCCGACCGTGTCTCCAGCATACCGGATGCTGCGGTCATATCATTTTCCAATGCTTCATCCGGACTGTATACAGGCGTTACACAAAAGGTTCCGTCTTCTGCCAGCGCCACCCATTCATCCCGGGTTTTGGTTTGCAGCTTATTGCTGATTATTTGGGTTATTTCTTTTTCATGAGCAAAATCATATTGCCGGTCTTTTAGCTCCGGTAAGCCAATCATATCACAAAATCTCTGCCAGAACTTTGGCTCTATGGTCCCCACACTGATATATTTCCCGTCTTTTGTTTTATATACATCATAGTAATGCGCCCGCCTGCCGAACGGCGTATCCCCTGTCACCCTGCAGCCCAAAATACTGGCCAGGGAAACGATCTGCATGCTCAGGGCCGTATTGTACAGGCTCACATCAATTTTCTGCCCTTTACCTGTTTTCTCTCTTGCCAGAAGCGCCATGGAAATGGCCGCTACCGCATTGAGGCTGCTGCCAATGGCAGAGACCTGCACTTCGCTGATGGCTACATTGCCGGTGTCGTTTAAAAAATTCATGCCGGAGAGTCCGATAATATTTAAATCATGGGCCGGCTGCTGTCTAAACTTACTATCCTGACCGAAGCCTGTGATGGAACAATAGATCAGTCGAGGATTGATTTTGGAAATTTCATCATACCCCAAGCCTTTTGACTGCAGATAACCGGGACGAAACCCTTCCAAAAACACATCTGCGCTTTTTAACAAGTTCTTCAGAATCTCTTTCCCTTCCTCTGGTTTCAAATTAACCGTAATGCCCCGCTTATTCCGGTTCAATGCCAGATTCCAGCTGCTCATGCCGGGAACCAGCTGGGGAGCAAAATTGCGGTTGGGGTCGCCCTTAATCCCTTCCACTTTAATTACATCCGCTCCAAAATCCGCCAGTACCATGCCGCAATACTGTCCCGGCAGCCATTGTGAGAAATCTATCACTTTTATTCCTTGCAACGCGCTGTCCATAATACCATGCACCTGCTTTCTTAAATCTTAATAATATATTATATAGAATAATTTTATCATAAATGTGGCATTTTGTTTTTGTTTTCGTAAGACGCCGGTTAAATTAATTTATTAAAACCTCTCTTGTCCATATCTGCCGCAGCCGTTATAATAAAACGGACAGCAAAAACCGGAGGCATTATTATGGAAAGTTTCAGCCATATCGTCAATTCGCTTTTATATATCATAAGCGGTTTCTTTTTTGGCATCTTTGCATCAAGGCACAGTATCTTTTCTGTTATAAATATACGCAGGGCCCTGGCGGAAAAAGATTTTTCCCCTGCTTCCCTGTTCAGGCTGGCCTTCAGTATTCTTTTTATTGTGCTGGCCTTTCTCGTATTTCCTTCCTGGATGGCATCCCGGACAATCATCGGCGCCATCGCGTATTACGCGGTTCTGCTTTTCTATTTTTCCAAAGGATGGAAAAGTTTACCTAAAAAATAGCAGGTTCACAGTTTTGCATAAAAAAATCACGGATATTTTCTCTGCCTTCCCTGAATCATGGCAGGAAAATATCCGTTTTTTAGTACTCAATACTTTGCTAAACTTCAGATTTTATCATGGTTTCCTTATTGTTGTAATTGTGGAAGATACAACATATCCGTTTCAATATAAGGAACTCCTAAATGACGGGTTTCCACAAAGCTGCCATGGCAGTCGCTGCCGCCGGAAATGTACAGTTTGTGACGATGGCAGAAATGGGCCAGCAGTTTGCTGTCTTCCGGTCTGTGGCCTGAATGAAAACATTCGAAACCGTCCAGCTTTTCATCTGCCAGACGGGGCAGATATTCCTGCATGCCGGCCCCATGAAAATCGCTGGCCAGATGGGCACAAAGAGCAATGCCGCCTGCCTGATGGATAATCGTGACCACTTCTTCAATACTTGGAAAATCCGGAAAACCCAGATCATTTTCTGCTGTAAAGATTCGCCGGAAAAAATCATTCACATCCCCGCACAATCCTTTGTCCTGCAGATAGGCCAGCGCCTTCCAGCCGCCCCGATGAGGATCGTACGAGTATTCTTTAAACTCCGCCATGGAAAGAGGCCATCCTCTTTCTATCAGATTGCGCACGCTGTCATCATCTTTCTGCTCCAGCAGGCCCTGGTTATGACGGCAAAGTTCCCGCAGTCTTTTGTTTTCAATATCAATACCGTAACCCAAAATATGATAATTGTGCCCGTCTTTTGTGGAATTCAGCTCCACGCCGGTGATGAAATACAGGTTCACGCTCTCCGCCAGTTTTTTTGTCTCCGCCACATTGGCTACGCTGTCATGATCCGTAATAGCAAAGAATTCGATCCCTGCGGAGAGAACTGCCTGTACCACCTGAGCCGGATCCCATGTCCCGTCAGACGCTGTTGTATGAATATGTAAATCAGCCCGCATACAGTATCTCCTCGTATTCGTAACCGGCCTCGGTCAATTCTGTTGGTTTCTGCATAGCATCTGTCAGCCATTTTTCTGCCTGCGATTTTTTATCCTCCGGCATGCGCAGGGTAAAAATCACCGCATTTCCGTATTCCGTATCCGCCAAAGTAAATAACTGCTGCCGGTAGAGAAGATTGGTTACCCGCCCTGCTTCTGACGGCGCACAGGAAAAAACGTAAAGACCCATCTTCACCTTTTGTGCCAGTCCCGCCGCCTCCACTGCCTGAGCCACACTGCCGGAATATGCCCGCACCAGGCCACCGGCGCCTAACTTGATGCCTCCGAAATAGCGGGTCACCACAGCAGCTACCTGCTGCAGTTCTTGCTTGCGCAGCACCCCCAGCATAGGCATTCCTGCAGTACCGGAAGGTTCCCCGTCGTCGCTGGAGCGCTGATGCTGTTCATCAATCACGTAAGCGCTGCAGTTGTGGGTGGCGTCCCAGAATTCTTTTTTCACCGCTTTTATGAACTCCTGGGCTTCTTCTTCCGTGTTAACTTTTTTCAGGGAACAAATAAACCGGCTTTTGGATATCACCTGTTCCGTCCGTACGTTTTTAGCAATTGTGAGATTCATTACCCATTGCTTCCGCCTTTCCTGAAGCGATGTTTTCACGTGAAACTTTTTTCTATTATAACATAAACAGGGATTCTTATGAAAAATTTTGCCTGAAAGCTGTCGCTGTGGTATGATAAGCTGTAACATTACTAAAAAGACAATTTCAAAGGAACATAATTGCAGCATGCCGCTCTTTCAACAAAAAAATTATCATTTTAAAAAGAATAACAGCAATAATAACAGTGCGACCCGGCAAATCGGCTCCACGTACCGCTCGCTGAACAACTGGAACAGTTTCCAGTTCAAGTTGTTCTGGGAAGGGATCGTAGTGGGTATTTTTTCCGGTCTGGTAGTCAGCCTGTTCCGGTTTCTGCTTTCCAAAGCCGAAGACTTCCGCGTTGCTGTGTATGCACAGCTCACGCAGCTGCCTGTTGAATTCACGGCAGGCTGGTTCTCCGTTTTGCTGGCAGTAGGAGGCATCCTCTGTTGGCTCACCCGCCACGAACCCATGGCAGGCGGTTCCGGTATCCCCCAGGTCAAAGGTGTCATTTTGGGACTGATGCGCATGAACTGGTTCCGCATTTTATGGGTGAAGCTTACTGCC
>JAFZIG010000032.1 GCA_017554485.1 Acidaminococcaceae bacterium
CGTCAAACAGTGCTGAGATAGGCAACCCTGCCGTTGAAAATTACGAAGATAGTCGTTGCTATATTGTTATACACAACAATCTTCGCCGGGCGTACGATCGGGCGGGGCTTAAGTGGTAAATCTGGTGAAGATTCAAACAAACTTCCGGTTTGTCGAGTTATGGCATGAACCTGATGTGCTTAATACGCATCAGGTTTATATTTTTATAAAAGTTGTAATTCATGTATTGACAACTTAGTTGTCATGTGTTATATTACAACTAAAGACTGATTATGGCAGAGCGGAGGAAAAACATGCAGATAGGAAGCAGATTTACTATAGGGGTTCACATCATCACGGCCCTTGACTATTTCAAGGATTTGGATCGTGTGAATAGTGAGTTTCTTGCCGGGAGCATCGGCGTCAATCCGGTGATTGTCCGTACTGTCATATCACAACTGCGGGAAGCCGGGATTGTTCAAACCCTGCGCGGGAGCAGCGGCGCGGAACTGTGCAGGAGGCTTGATGAAATCACGCTGTATGATGTTTACAAAGCTGTCGGCAGCGTGGATGCAAAAGAAGGTCTGTTCCATATGCATGAGCAGCCGAATCCGGAATGCCCGGTAGGGAGAAACATCCACCAGGTTCTTGACAAGCATCTTATGGCTGTGCAGAAAGCAATGGAAGAAAAACTGATGTCCACAACGCTTGCGGATATCGTGGAAGAAACGAAGCAGGCAATTAATAAAGAATCAAAACAGGAGGAGTATTAAGCATGAAGAAGATTCTAATCGTCAACGCCAGCAAAAGAAGAAAAGGCAATTCCTATGCGCTGGAAGCCCGTATTGTTGAACAGCTTCAGGGAAAAGCGGAGGTTGCCACATTTAACATTGGAGAGAAGGATGTGCGCGTATGTATGGCCTGCGATGCCTGCAAGCGTCAGCATACTCCGAACTGCATCCAGAAGGACGATTTCACCGCGCTGATTCCGGAAATTGATTCTTGCGATGCGATGATGATCCTTGCTCCCGTACATTGGGATCATTTCCCCGCCCAGCTCAAGGCATTCCTTGACCGCACATACTCTTTTATGGATTTCACCCAGCCTGACTTTTCCATGGCAGGCCGCAAGGACAAAAAGCTGGCAGGTTATTTCTTTTGCGGGTTCGGCCCGGCCGATGTGTACACGCAGATGGTGGAGGCCAACCTGAAGCACTTTGCTACTGCCGGATTCCGCGATTACAAGGCGCATGTCGCCGGGGATGCGAATGTTCCGGGCAGCATCTTGGACAAACCGGATGACCTGAAAGCTGCTGACGAGATGGTAGCGTGGCTGCTTGCTTAAAAGAGTACAAGGAAAATAGTGACCTACAGGGGAGGCTGGACACACTGGTCCAGCCTCATTTTAAAATGATGGTAAGATGACAGTGCCTGCATTGATATGCATGTTTGAACAGACAGGTTAGACATAAGGGTGAAACTTATGAAGGACATCAAAACCCAGGAAGGCCGCCTTGCTTATCTGGTAGAAGCGTTCAAGGCTGATTCCGGCGAATACAGGAATTTGCGGACTCCGGAGGATACTGAAGGAAAACGGAGTCTGCTGCGTTCGCTCATGAATATCCGTATGCCTAAAACGATGCCGCAGGAGATTCTTGCAGTGCAGGATGCGTATCTCATGGAACGGATCAAAGAGAACGGCGTCGTCACGATTGCGGATATTCCAACAGTAAAAGAGCAGGGAAGCAACAGGGAATTTGCAGACGTGCTCTCCCTGTGGCAGGGGGACATTACAAGACTTGCGGTGGACGCTATTGTAAACGCGGCCAATTCCCAGATGCTGGGGTGCTTTATCCCGATGCACACCTGTATTGATAACTGCATCCATACCTTTGCGGGAGTGCAGCTCCGTATGGAATGCAATCAAAGGATGGAACAGTTGCGCAATAAATACGGTGCAGACTACAAGCAGGCGACCGCTATACCGCTGCTCACAGATGGCTACAACCTTCCGGCAAAAAAGGTAATCCATATTGTCGGGCCGGTTGTGGAATACAGACTGACCGGGGAATTGGAGCAGAAACTGTCGGACTGTTACCGCAATGCGCTGGATCTGTGCGAAAAAAACGGTCTGAAGAGCGTGGCGTTCTGCTGCATCTCAACCGGCGTTTTCCATTTTCCAAACAAACGGGCTGCTGAGATTGCCGTGCAGACTGTGACGGCATGGCTGAAGGAACATCCGGAAGCCATGGAACGAGTGATTTTTAATGTTTTCAAGAACGAAGATAAAGGATACTATGAACAGGAATTATACTGAGAGGCCAAACGGATATCTCGAAACCATACAAAAAGGAATGAACGGTGTCAGACGCTTCCGCTCCGGAATCATTAAAGGCGAAGGAGTAAATGACAATGCGATTCGTCTGCTGAAAAAAGAAACAGAAACTGCCGACGCTATTGTGATCGGCGCGGGGGCCGGTCTTTCCACCGCCGCCGGGTTTACATACAGCGGGGAGCGCTTTCTTAAGTACTTCTTTGATTTTGCGCAGAAATACGGCATTCGAGACATGTACAGCGGAGGGTTCTATCCGTTTCCGGATGATGAAACCCGCTGGGCCTGGTGGGCCCGGCATATTTACTATAACCGGTATGTGGATGCGCCGAAGCCGGTTTACCGTGATTTGTTTGAGTTGGTTAAGAACAAGGATTACTTTGTCATCACCACTAATGTGGATCATCAGTTCCAGAAGGCGGGCTTCGATAAGAAGCGCCTCTTTTACACACAGGGGGATTACGGTTTGTTCCAGAGTGTGAATCCCACTTTGCGTAAGACCTTCAACAATGAAGAATGGGTGATGGCTGCCATGGAAGCCCAGGGGTTTATAAAAGATGAAAATGGTGTGTTTGAAGTGCCCAAAGATAAAACCCTGCGTATGCACATACCTTCTGAACTGATTCCTGTTTGTCCCGAGAATGGCAGCGCGGTTACGATGAACCTTCGCTCCGACGATTCCTTTGTGGAGGATGAAGGGTGGCATCGCGCATCCGCAGCTTATGCTGATTTTTTGAAACAACACGAACAACAGCATGTCCTCTATCTGGAAATCGGAGTGGGAGCCAACACGCCTGTGATCATCAAATACCCATTTTGGCATTTGACTTATATAAACCCGAAGGCGGTGTACGCCTGCCTGAATTACAATGAAGCCTTCTGCCCGGAACAGATTGCGGCACAGTCCATTTGTATTGACGGCGACTGCGGCGCGGTGATTAGCAGGTTGGCGGGTAAAGAAGGAACAGGATATCAACAACAGCCGTAGATTTGCGGCTGTTTCAGTTATGTCAATTTTTAAGAAATGTTGTTAAAAGGGCGATTTTCGCGTATACGCAGTGACAGCCCGCTCGAACAAATCAGATGGAATTTGTGAACGATTTGCTACTGAGAGACAGACATACAGGCTATGACTCATAATAAATAAAAGGGTCAGGTTCTGGAACCGGCTCTACGACTGAAGTTGCGAAAAAAAGTTGGTCATTTCGATGACCAAAACGGCTTTTCGCAACTCTTTTTTTATGATATGGTATAATAACAACAGGGGTTTATATTCTATGTGAAACACAATAAAGAAATGTGAATTGCGTACGCCGGTGAAGCGGAAAGCGATAAAGAATACAAGGTAGTTAATGGAATGGAGGCGTTGTTGTGCCGGAACTGCCGGAAGTGGAGCAGGTGAGACGCTCATTGCTTCCCCATATCAAAAATGAAATAATCTGTAAAGTGGAAGTTCGCCTGCCCCGTATGATTGTGCATCCTGCATTGGCGGAGTTTATTGCAGGTATAGAGGGGCAGGTCATCAGGGATGTGGAGCGCAGGGGAAAGTACCTGACGTTGTTGCTGGGAAACGGGCAGTATATTTTGGCGCATCTGCGGATGACGGGCGCCCTGCTGGTTTGTTCTCACGATGGGGCAGAGCCGCCTTTTGCCAAGATTCGTTTCGTACTGGCAAATGGAAAGGACATGTGGTTCACCGATATCCGGACCTTTGGCACGATGAGCCTTTGCGGTGGAAATGATGCCTGGCAGGACAAGGGCTTTGCCGCACTGGGACCGGAACCTCTGACTTCCGGTTTTACGGAAGAATATCTGCAGGAGCGGTTGAAAAAGAGCCATCAGGTAGTAAAGAGCTTTCTTCTTGATCAGCATAAGATTGCAGGCCTTGGGAATATCTACGCCGATGAAGCGCTGGCTGTAGCTGCCATCCGTCCCACGCGTTACAGCGACACCCTGACAAAAAGGCAGGTTCATGCTTTATATGAAGCTGTCAATCAGGTGATCGCCCAGGGGTTGCGCAACCATGGTACAACGTTCCGGAATTATCAGGATGCAGACGGGTTTATGGGAAATAATAAAGACTATCTTCTGGTGTATGGACGTAAGGGCCAGGCCTGCACAAGATGCGGAGCTTTGCTGAAACAGGTCAGGATAGCCGGGAGAGGCAGCGTCTATTGTCCGCACTGCCAGAAGTGAAGACGGCATTCTGTACATCTTCCATGCTGATTCGCGATTGGAAATAGGAATTTGCCGGGTGCGTTACAGGAATCTTTAAGTGTGGAGGAGGAGGAACAAATATGGAAATCGTGACGATCCCGGAAAGCGAAATTCTTCCCGCCAGGGCGACGCTGGCGGCAAAAGGCGTGTACTGCGAGCACACCACGGCAGGCAATTTTGCGGCCTATAAAAAGTACTGTGAACTGCACAGCAGAACGCCGGACAGCCTTATTACCATGTGCGGTGCAGGCCTGAAATCGGATCACTGAATGGCAGGGGTAAATATTAAAATGTTAACATACGAATTTGGAAATCCTGTTTCACCCATTGTTTTGCTTCAACTGGTTGATGACCACGACCTTGAGATTATAGAAAGTGAAGTTGCAGCAATTAAAAAAAGCGTTGCCGTTTTTAAACTTGTTGCGATAAAAGCAGATGAGTGGAACAGGGATTTGTCCCCATGGAACGCACCGGCGGTATTCGGGAGAGAAGACTTTGGTGGCGGCGCGGGTAAAACATTGGCAGAAGTGTTGAAGTTATGTTCAGATGAAAATAAAACTTATTTTATAGGCGGGTATTCTCTTTCCGGTTTATTTGCGTTATGGGCAGCGTATCAGACAAAAGTGTTCGCTGGCGTAGCCGCAGCGTCTCCGTCGATTTGGTTTCCTGGCTTTGTTGATTATATGAAAGAGCATGCGATTCATTCCGGAACCGTCTATCTGAGTCTGGGGGATAAGGAAGAGAAAGTTAAGAATCCTGTTATGTCCAAAGTCGGTGACTGCATACGGTTAGGGTATGCGTGGCTTACGGAACGTGGAGTAAAGTGTACGTTGGAGTGGAATCGGGGAAACCATTTCAAAGAGCCGGACATAAGAACAGCGAATGCGTTTGTCTGGGTGATGCAGAATTATTCAGAAGAGACTTTCTGGAATTCAGTGCATATATCGGAATGAAATTATTTTCTGAATGTTTGTCGCTAACTTCCGGTTTGTAGGGAAACATTATCAAAATAAAAAACCATTTTTTCAGGAGGCACGGCAGGCCAGGCTATTTTGGATAAAAAGGAAACGCTATTGTAAATAATACAGGAATTTGCAGAAATGAAAAAAGGCGACATAAGAAAAGCATTTACATATCTTGAGTCCGGCGCGGTTCTTCTTGTTACGACAAATGACGGGAAAAAGGATAACGTAATGACAATCTCCTGGCAGATGGTGATGGATTTTGTGCCTCATATCGCCATTTCTACGGGGGGATGGAATGAATCCTTTGAAACGATACTGAAGACCAAGGAGTGCTGCATTTGCATCCCGACGTTCGACATGATTGAAAAAGTTGTCGGCATAGGCACTGTTCATGGCTCAGAGTGCGATAAGTTTAAACGGTTTTCATTGCGCAGAGCCAAAGCAGCAAAGATCAAAGCGCCCTTGATCACGGACTGTATTGCTGCCATTGAGTGCAAGCTGGAGGACTATATAGAGCCGCATGGGATTCTTGTTTTCAGAGGCATTCAACTCTGGGAAAACCCGGGAAAAGAAGAACGCAGGGTTTTTCATGCCAACGGAGACGGAACGTTTTTTGCAGACGGAGAATTCCGCAACCTGCGTGAAGAGATGCAGCAGTGGGTGCCGGAAGGCTCGGAACGCTTATAAAACAAGACAGGGTTGGGAAAGCGGACAACAACCATTATCCTGACCCGAAGGATTCGGAGGCGGGTAAAGAATTGGA
>JAFZIG010000033.1 GCA_017554485.1 Acidaminococcaceae bacterium
AACAGCCTGTACCGTAGGTATTTTTGGCCTGTCCGGGATTAAAGCAGGTCTGTCCGAAAAGCGCTGCCTGCTGGTCGCCCGCCGCACCTGCGATTTTTATTTCGCCGCCGAATAAATCCGCCTTGGTCTCGCCGTAAATACAGCTTGAAGGCTTTACTTCGGGAAGCATGCATTCGGGAATTCCGAGCTCGTCTAAGATTTCTTTATCCCATTTCAAATCGACTATGTTAAAAAGCATTGTTCTGGATGCGTTGGAATAGTCCGTGATGTGAACGCTTCCGCCTGTTAACTTCCAGATAAGCCATGTTTCAACCGTTCCAAAAAGAAGGCTTCCTTCCTCGGCTCTTCTTTTGGCGCCGGGAACATTTTCGAGGAGCCATCTTATCTTGGTGGCACTGAAATAAGGGTCGATTACAAGACCGGTTTTCTGACGAAAAGTATCAGTCAGGCCTTTGTCGATAAGTTCCACGCAGTAATCTGCGGTTCTTCGATCCTGCCATACGATGGCGTGATAAATCGGTTCGCCGGTTTCTTTGTCCCAGACAATGGTCGTTTCACGCTGGTTTGTGATACCGATTGCCGCGATGTCTTCGGCCTTTGCACCTATTTTGGAAAGGGCTTCCGAAGCCACGGAATACTGTGTCAGCCAGATTTCCGTTGCGTCATGCTCAACCCAGCCAGACTTGGGAAAATACTGGGTGAATTCTTTCTGAGCGAGTGAAACTATTTCGCCTTTTTCATTAAATAAAATACATCTGTTGGAAGTGGTTCCGGCATCAAGTGCCATTACATATTTACTCATATAACCCCCGTTATCTGCGCAAAAAACTATTCTTCAAAATCAAACTTGTAAGGAAGATTGAGTGCGTCACGTACTTCGATGATATCTTTCTGTACGGATTTGCTTACGGGAACGCCTTTTTCTTTTCTCTCAAGCCATACAAGATATTCTTTCTCGCCTGCGGTATATATTCTTTCGCAGCCGGGAGCCTTCTTTGAAGCACGAAGTGCTCGACAGATATCGCCCGCAGTCTTTTTAAATGTTTCAAGTCCGCAGAAGGCTTTGGGATCGATTACAAAGAAGAAATGTCCGAGATGGTACATCTGAGGCTTTCCGTTTTCGTCAACGCCCGTGAGGGCTTTCATAAATTCACCGCCTGCAAGTGCTGCTGATAAAATTTCAACTACTGCAGCATAGCCGTAGCCCTTATATCCTGCAAGATCTTCACCGATTCCGCCTAAGGGTGCGAGTGCTGCGGTTCCGTCAACGAGAGCCTTTAAGATTTCTTGCGAATCTGTCATCGGCTCGCCTTTTTCGGAAATAACCGTTCCTGCGGGAGTAGCCTTGCCTTCTCTTGCATAATATTCTATACGGCCTCTCTGCACGATGGATGTTGCGCAGTCAAGGCAGAAAGGAAATTCTTCGTCGGTAGGAAGCGAGAATGTGAGAGGGTTTGTACCCATCATGTTTTCAACGCCGAAAGTAGGTGCTGTCGAAGGACGGGCGTTGGTTCCTGTAAGGCCGATAAGACCTTTATTTGAAGCCATTCCTGCCCAGTATCCTGCGATACCGTAATGTGTGGAATTCTTAATTGCGCCGCCTGCCATTCCGTATTTCTTTGCCTTGTCAATCAGCATTTCCATCATTTTATGGCTGGCAACCATACCCATTCCGTCATGCGCATCCATTACGACGGTGGTGGGTGTTTCTTTTATGATTTCAATATTGGTAACGGGCAGAAGAGTGCCCTTTTTGATACGATCGATG
>JAFZIG010000034.1 GCA_017554485.1 Acidaminococcaceae bacterium
CATTTTAATGGAACGGTCGGCTTTGCTGGTGCACAGCGTCATGATAGGCGGCTGGATCAGCGGAACCAGGGACATGTAGGAGTACGCTGCAACGGCGATAGCGCCCAGCAGATGGGGAGCCATCTTAACGGTCAGGTAAATCGCGGTAGGGCCGTCGGCGCCGCCGATAATACCGATAGAAGCTGCTTCACGCAGATCGAAGCCTAACAGCATAGCGCCGATTAAGCATACGAACACGCCGCCCTGGGCAGCAGCACCCAGCAGCAGGGTCTGGGGGTTAGCCAGCAGCGGACCGAAGTCGGTCATGGCGCCAACGCCCATGAAGATCAGCGGAGGGAAGACTTCGTGGTTGATACCGTACAGGATAACCTGCATAACGCCGGGCTCATCAAAGAAGCCGGTCTTAGGGATATTGCCCAACAGGCAGCCGAAGGCGATGTTGGACAGCAGCAGAGGCTCAAAGCCTTTGCCGATAGCCAGGTAGAGCAGAATCAGGCCTACCAGGAGCATGATTACGTTGCCGCTGGTCAACCCCTCAAAGCCGGAGTCGTTCCATACGGACTGGAGAGAAACAATTAATGCTTCCATAAATACATCCTCGATTCTTAAAAAAGTATTGTGATTCAGATCGACGGGTGGAAAATCTCCGCAAACTTTCCACAATTAAAAAATGCAACTGTAAAACTTTGGGAATGACCGGCTGCCGCCTGTGAGCCACGGCAGCCGGGTTAAAACTGAGATAGTCTGAAACCTTATGCATCAGGCATAATTCCGCAGGTTTATTTGCCGGGGAAGAAGGGCCAGAACATAGGAATCAAAATCAGGGAAATTACGAAGCAGACGATTACCAGGCCGGTACCTGCTTTTACATAGTCCATGAACTTGAAGCCGCCGGGGCCTAATACCAGGGTGTTAGGAGGCGTACCTACAGGAGTCGCGAATGCGCAGGATGCTGCAACGGCGATAGCCATCAGAACGGCTGCCGGGTCAGCGCCCAGCTGTTTGGAAATCGCGATGCCGATCGGGCACAGCAGCGCTGCAGATGCCGTGTTGGACATGAACTGGGTCAGGCCGCAGGACAGGATGAACAGCACAGCGGTCACAACCATCGGGGAAGGAGAGCCGCCCATGAGGCCAACTGCCCATTCCGCGATAACCTTGCCAGCGCCGGTCTTGCTCATAGCAGAGGATACAGGCATCATGCCAGCGAACAGGAAAATGGTTACCCAGTCGATGGAGGCATACGCCTGTTTTTCACTTAAGCAGCCGGTCAGTACAGCGATGATAGCACCGGTGATAGCGGCCATTTCCAGGGTAACACCTTTGATACCCAGAGCCATTACCAGGACTACGGCTACCAGGATAACGCCGGAAACGATCATCTTGTTGGTAGAAGTTTCGTTAGCTTCGATTTCCTGTTCAACTTCCGTATCTTCAGAAATAACGCGTTTCGGTAACAGGTGTTTGCCGATGAACATCATGTAGATCAGGCCTGCCAGGGTCAGGGGGATACCGATCTTTGCGAATTCAAAGAAGCCGAAAGCACGGTAACCGGCCTGTTCCAGAGCGCCGGACGCGATGATGTTAGGAGGCGTACCTACTAACGTGATGATACCGCCTAAGCCGCAGGCAAATGCCAGAGGCATCAGTTCGGTAGAAGCAGGAATCTTTGCTGCTGCGCACACGCCCAAAACTACAGGCAGTAAGCAGGCAGCCGTACCGGTGTTGGACAGAACGGAGGATAACCCCGCGCCAACCAGCATGACGCCAACCATCAGGCTGTTTTCACCGGTACCGGTGAGTTTAACAACGGTTTCACCGATCTTCTGTGCCAGGCCGGTGTAGAACATGGCAGCGCCTACCACGAACATGCCGGCGAACAGAACAACGGTAGAGTTGGACAGGCCGCTAAACACCTGTTTTGCCGGGATAAATCCCAGCAGGCCGCAGGCGATAGAGCCAGCCATAGCGGTAACTGCCAGAGGGATAATTTCGGTAACGAAGAATAAGGCAATTACAGCTAACAGAATTAGACACTTTGTGGACTGAGCCATAAATAACTCCTCCTTTTTAATGAGTCCCACATATTTCGAGTCTCACAGTTGCATTAATAAAGTAACACGTTTGGCGTAATCCTGCATTGACTAAAAGTAGGAAGAATCCATACGGAATATCTTAAGAGGTAATACTAAAGACATATAAAATATATAACCGGTATTAGTTATCAAGTTTAATGGAAAAACAAGGCTAAAGAAGTAATACTTTTGGATTAGTGATAAAGTTTTAAAAAATCTCAAACCCTTTATGTATTGCGTATTTTAAAACTATTGCATATACTTGTGACAGATGAAAAATACTTCTGTGGAATTATTTTTTGGTGATGCAAAAGAGGTTGCGTAATATTATGAAAAAGAAGACGGGTTCAGTTGATCAGTGGATCCAGTTCATCGGCAAAGACAAATTGCAGACCTTTCAGGACAATTTTGCCAGAGCGTACGGGGTCAGCATGATTTTTCTGGATATGGATGGGAATCCGTTAACGGTAGGTTCCCAGAATTCCCTGTTCTGTTTTACTATCCAGAAAGAACATGCGGTGCGGTGCAGGGAGAATTTCCTGCTGGACAGGGAAACCATGCAGAAGGGCGAGTCTTTTGTCCATGTTTGTCCTTTTGGCATTGCCTGCCTGTATGTTCCTGTCTATTTTAATAACCGTCTGACTGCCTTTGCGGGGATAGGCGGCCTTACCTATGAAAACAGTACGATACCAGAGAACCTGAAGCAACGTTTCCATATCAAAAGTTACAATAAAGAAGCGACATGGAATATCCTGCTGCTGCTGGAAAGCATGCTGCGGTTGCTGAATGTGAATATCAGCCTGTCCCGGAACGATATGTCCCGGAAAGCGGACGATGCTCTTCCTGCTCAGGTACGGGACGACCGAATCAGCAAAAGGGAACTTGAGATTGTAAAGCTGCTTTGCAAAGGTTTTTCCAATAAACAGATCGCGCGGCAGTTATTTATCAGTGAAACAACAGTAAAAACCCATATCAGCAATATCCTTGCCAAGCTGAACCTGCATGACCGTATGCAGATCGTTGTTTATTATTATAATAAGGACGACGGGACGAATCCGCCGGATGCCGATAATAATGAAGACGCTGATTGAAACTGTTTCCGGACGAATCAATGAATGGTATCACGATTTAACGGTCCGGCTGATTTTTACTATATCGCTGTTCGTCATCCTGCCTATTATACTGATTACATTCTTTTCTACCCGCTATCTGGAAGAACAGTTCAGCCGGAACCAGAACCGGTACCTGCGCTCTACGCTGGCCATTGCCACCAGCGAGATGCAGCAGCGGCAGAACAGCATCCGGAAAGCGGCCATGTGCATCGCCCAGGAAGTGAGCACGCCTCAGGCAGTAAAACAGCAGGACACTAAAGTGCTGGTGGAGAAGCTGGCGCTTTTACGCAACAATTTTAATAAGGTGGACTATGCCATCATGCTGGATCCTGACAACCATATCATTGCGCGATCAGGATCCGATATCCGTTTTAACCCCGAGGGCAGGCTGGGCAGCCTGAACCGGGATGTCTGCCGGACGGGCAGCCCGATTAACGCCAATGAGAAGATGCCTCTCAGTGATTTGTTCGAAGAAGGAAGCGAAGAACATAAGAAGTTTACCGTAGAACTGAAGCAGGGCATCGCTGGTGAAGGAGAATACATGCAGCAGGCGCTCTGTGAAGTGACCATGGTTCCGGTCATGGATACGGCGGATCCTGCTAAAGTTATCGCCTGTATGGTGCTGATCGGTATCTGTAACAGTGATTACTATTTTCCTTCTTATATCAGCTCGAAAGCGACTAACGGCTTTCTGGTGCTGACAGTAGACGGTGTCCATGTTTCCACCAAGTCAACGGAAGGGGAAGACCGGAGTTGGATCGTGGGGCACAAAGCCGGATCCATCACCAGTTCCAAAGCCGATGACGGCACGTATTCCGGTAAGGTTTATCTGCGGGGCGTTCCCCATCTGTTCATTGACTATCCCTTGAAGAATTATGCCGGAGACCTGGTAGGTTATATCAGCTTCGGACTGCAGGAAGACCAGTTTTCCGGCATCGTGGAAGATAACCGGAAACAGACCCTGTTTATTGGTATCCTCTGTTTTGTGCTTTTCGTTCCTCTGATCTGGCTGATGGCCACCCAGCTCCGTCAGAACCAAAAACATTTGGAGCTGCTGGTTCGCCGCCGTACCAGGGACTTGGAATCGGCTGTGGAAGAATTAAAGCAGATGAATGAAACGAAGAACCGTTTTCTTTCCAATATTACCCATGAACTTCGTACACCGCTGTGCGTCATCATCAATGCCTGCGATTTTCTGAAGGGCGGTTACAGCGGTACGCTGAATGAGAAGCAGTTCCGTTATGTGGACAATGCTTCCGAATGCGGTTCACATCTGCTGACGCTGATCAACAACCTTCTGGACCTGACCCGTCTGCGTTCGGGAAAAACCAAAGCGAATTTTGCCAATCTTTCCATTTACGGTTTTGTGGAAACCATTGTCAATGAAATGCGGAATTTCCGTCCGGATGCCCACATTATGATGCAGACATTGTTTGAATCGGACGATTTTGAAATTACGGCAGACCCGCAGATGCTGCGGCAGATTATTTACAACCTCTTATCCAACGCGTTAAAATTCTCACCCCCTGACAGCCGGATTACCATTCGCGTGCAGAAGATGGAGGATTCAAGGCAGATGCGGCTAAGCGTTACGGATGAAGGAATCGGTATCGCCCAGGATGATCTGGAGCGCATTTTCAACGAATTCGAGCAGATTGAAAATCCGATGACCAAGAAACGGTCCGGTACAGGTCTGGGTCTGCCGATTGTGAAGAAACTGACAGAATTGCACCACGGCACGATTTCCCTGCAGAGTGAGCTGGGGAAAGGGACGGAAGCAATCCTGCTGCTGCCGCTGGAACAGGAGAGTTTTCTCCAGGGAAGCGGCAAAACTATACAGCAAGGTGTATGAGTAAGCATTCTTTAATTGCTTGTAAGGAGCAAAATCTATGGCAAAAATTCTGGTAGTGGATGACAACGAACAGTTAAGCAGCATGCTGAAGGATGTGCTGGAAAGCTGGGGCTATACGGCTCTGACTTCGACGGAAGGGCGCTCCTGCCTGGAGACTGCGCGGCTGGAACAGCCGGATATTATTTTGCTGGATATCATGTTGCCCGGTTTGTCCGGTTATGAAGTGTGCAGCGAGTTAAAGCGCGACAGCCGTACGCATTCGATTGCGGTTATTATGATGACGGCGCTGGAGGATATAGAAAGCCGCATACACGGTTACAAAGTGGGAGCCGATAATTTTTTGGTGAAGCCTATTAATTATAATGAGGTGAAAGCCATTATCCAGAAACTGTTAAAAGAGAAATTGTACGAAGATACGCTGGAAGAAAGCTGTAACGTTGCAAAAACGTTCCAACGTTTCGGACAGCTTCTGCTTGGCGAGCCTGTGAATATCAATGCGCCGAATATGGTGTACTGCAATAAGCTGCTGGAATCCCTGAACTGGGACTGGTCGATGGCAAAAAAGGCACGTATCGCCGTTATGCTTCCTTCCCCTGCCGAACTGGCAGCAAAGACCGGCCTGACGGTGGAACAGATCATTTCCCTGACGGCCAATCTGTATATGGGCCGCTGGTTGCAACCCATGCTGCGCTTTTTAAACGCGCCGGTAGATAATAATGAAGAGTTCCGTCCGGAACTGGAACGGCAGAACTGCCTGAAAGCGGCGGAACTGGCGTTGATTGTAAACCGTTATACCACGCTGCTGAAGGAAAAGCAGGACAGGGAACTGACTTTTTCCATTATAAAGCGGGAGTCTGCAATCAATCATTATAATAAGGAAGTACTGAAACAATTGGAGGAGATTCTTAGGGCAGAGCAGATTTTGGAAAATATTAAATAAAAAACTGCGTTTGTGTTATCAGCGCACGTTGAATGTGCTATAATAAAGTATCAGGATTCTGATACTTTATTCTTTTTATGGGAGGTACAATAACTATGAATCAAATCATTGCTACAGCACAACAGATTTTGGATTTTAAAGTCGGCAACATCAGTGTAGGCTCCGTGATCCAGGGCCTGATCCTGCTGATCATCTTCAACCGGATCATCAGTATGATCATGGGTCCCATCATCGACAAGATCCTGAACCGTTTTAAACTGGAGACTACGGTACAGGGGTTTATCAAAGGGTTTGTTAAAGTAATCCTGAACTTTGTGGCCCTTTGCGTAGTTGCGGACAGCATCGGCATTCCCATCGCGTCCGTCCTGGCTGTTGTAGGTATGTTAGGCCTGGCAATTTCCCTGTCCGTACAGGGCGCCCTGTCCAACGTGGCTAACGGTTTCCTGATTTTAGTCACGAAACCTTTCAAGGTCGGCGACTATGTTGCCATTGCAGGCATCGAAGGGTTTGTAAAAGATGTCAGTATGCTCTGCACCAAGGTGCTGACCGTTGACAACAAGCTGATCATTGTTCCCAACTCGGAAGCCATGGGCGGCAAGATCACCAACTTCTCCGCGGAAGAACTGCGTCGTGTGGACATTGAAACCAAGGCCGGCTATGCCAACAAGTTTGAAGATGTTTACAAGGCCGTACTGGAAGCAGTAAAAGATACGCCTACCGCTTTGATGGAGCCGGCTCCTTTCGTACGGGTTTCCGGTTACACCGATTACGCGGTGGTTTACACGATCCGCGTATGGACCAAATCCGAAAACTACTGGGATTGCTATTTTGACCTGATGCAGAAGGTCGGGGAGTTCAAGGACAAGAACGGCGTTGTCGGCGGCGTTCCTTCCATGAGATATATAAGCGATAAGTAACGCAATTACACTCCCGACGTTTTGCTTCGGCATTTTTCCGTCGCAACTTTTCCATAAAAATAACCGGTATCACGGTCAAATGTGATACCGGTTTACTATTTGTGTATAAAGAAGACCGGCTGCATGACAGCGCAGCCGGTCTTTGAAAATTTGGTTTAAGCTGTTAAGCAGCTTTCTCGTCGTCTTCGTACTTGTCCGGGAAGAACAGCTTCAGGGTATCCATGTCGGGCATCTTGCCCATGGCGTTGCCGATGAAGAAGAAGACCAGCGAGGTGGTGATACCGATGGTGATCTGGTGCAGAGACATTACCTTGAAGCCCAGGGCCATGGTAATGCAGTAGGCCGCCACGCCGCCGAACATGGCGCAGATGGCGCCGGTACTGTTGGCTTTGTGCCAGAACAGGCCGAAGATCATCACCCAGAAGAAGGCGGTTTCCAGACCGCCGAAGGCGAACATGTTGATCTTCCAGATTACGGATGGGGGCGCGATGGAGATCAGGTAGATGCCAAAGCCCAGCAGGATGGTGAAGATCATGCTCAACCGTTTGACACCGTCGTTGCTCAAAGACTTCCCGCTCTTTTCCAGGGAACGCATGTACACGTCCTTGATGATGGAAGAGGAGGAGGTGAGCAGCAGGGAGGAAACGGTGGAGATGGTGGCCGCAATTGGCCCGATGATGACAACGCCGGCCCAGAAGGGGCTCATGACGCTGATGATGGTGCGGGGCATGATGTTGTCCACGCTGTTGCCGTAGGCCGCCAGGTCCGGGTTGGTGAGTACGCCCTTGCACAGTACGCCGACCCAGGTAGCGATGATGGTCACTACGCCGATGACGATGGTGCCGATGATGATGGCATTGCGCAGGGCTTTGGTGTCTTTATAGCTGATGCTGCGTACCACGGACTGGGGCAGCGCCAGGGTGCAGACGCCAACCAGCAGCCACTGGCTGATGTACAGGGAGATGGGCATTTTGCCGCGGGACAGGGGCTCCAGCATAGCCGGGTCGTGAGCCCGGAAATGGGCCATGATGGCGCTGTAACCGCCGGCCTTGTCCAGCAGGCAGTAGAACAGGATGCCCATGCCCACCATCATGGCGATGGCGCAGATGGCATCGGTGATGGCAACGCCTTTGAACCCGCCGATGGTGGTGTAGATGACCACGATGATGCCGAACATGGTGAGGCCGGTCATGTAGGAGTAACCGGTAACCGCTTCAAACAGTTTGGCCGCGCCTACGAACTGGGCTACCATGGTGGCGCAGAAGAAGGCGACGATGAAGATGGCCGCCATATTGGCCAAAGCGTCGGATTTGTACCGGGCCCGGATGATGTCGATGACGGTGACGGCGTCAATTTCCTTTGCAATGAGGGAGATCTTCTTGCCGAAGACCCCCATGACCAGGAAGATGACCACCATCTGCACGATGGCCATGTACAGCCAGCCGTAGCCGATCTGCCAGGCAACGCCGGGGCCGCCCACGAAGGTGGAAACGCTGGAGTAGGTGGCTACCGTGGTCATGGCCAGGACGAACCCGCCCAGGTTACGGCCACCGATAAAATAATCTTTGACAAAGTTGGAGGAACGGGCTTCACTGGACTGCTGCTGTACCCAGTAGCTGATGTAGAGCAGAGCGGCCAGGAACAATAATGCGGGAGCCAGATTCAGTAAGTTTTCCATTATTTACCGCCTCCTTCCGCTGCGGAGCTGTCCTCCGTATCCACGTCTTTGATGACGTATTCCGCCAGCCACCAGGCCACCACCACGGCGAAGAGCCAGGACACGATGCAGCCGCCGATGACCCAGATGGGCGTATCGAAGATGATGATGTCCGAACCGGCCAGGCCGAAGCCCGATACGATCCAGAACAGGATGACGACAACCGTGGCCAGTACCGTGGTCTTGGCTTCACGGTTCGCCTGCCGGAATTGTTCGCTGCGTTTCATAATGACAAATACCCCCCTTTTTGAAGATAGGATTTACAATTAATCATATATAGCAATTTCAACAATGACTATCATAATAAAAATCGCGCACCCGAAGACGGATGCGCGAAACCTTCAGCTGTTGCGTCCCGTCCCGGTCAGTGGGAACTGTGCGATTCTTCCTTCACAGCTCCTTGCGATCCAAGCGATATCAGACTAATTTGTTAACTCAGAATAAACGGTAAAACTCAGTGTGCCTTCCGTTCCTGTTTGAGTCAGATGTATAATAGCATACATCTGCTGAGAATGCAACATTAGAAGCAGATTATTTTTAGATTTTAATCAGGGTTAATTCTGTCAGTGTTTCCTTTCTTGTTTTCTGCAATGTAACATGGTTTTGTGTCAAAAAAAGGACTTTTTCATGTTTTTTATTTTGCAAAAATTGCTATCTGCTAAAAATATGATCAAAATGCCATCATGCCAAATTACACATAGAAAACAGCAGCAAAAAGTGCTACAATTAATTAATAATATCATAGTTTCCTGCTTCGTGTGATGCGGAGTTGTAACAAGATCAAGAGTTGAGGAAAATAATGAACGAGGAAACCGAAATGCAAAAAAGAGAGTCTGTCCTGACACGGCTGCTGCATTCCGTCGGCCACATCTTTATGCCGCTGATTCCGGCTTTTATCGGCTGCGGACTCTTGGTCAGCATTATCAACATCGTGCTGAAAATCAATCCGGAGCTGGCAGGCAATACCTATGTCCAGTATCTGCAACTGGCCGGAGGGTGTTTTTTTGCCATATTGAACGGCTTTGTGGGCCTGTCTTCCTGCAGAACATTTGGAGGTACTCCTATCCTCGGCAGTGCGACGGCGGCGCTGCTTGCTTCCGGGGGGCTGGCAAAGATCATTTTTATGGGAGAGCCGCTGGTTCCCGGTCGGGGCGGCATATTTGCTTCGATGCTGGCAGGCGCAACAACAGCATTTATTGAAACGAGACTGCGCAAGCATATCCCGGAAGCCTTCAACCTGTTCCTGACGCCGTTGCTTACGATTACCTTTGTAGCCCTTGCCAGCCTGTTCATTTTACAGCCGCTGGCCGGATATGTCGCTCAAAGTATGAGCCGTAATCTGATGGATCTCATTATAGGCAGCGATATGGTATCCGGGTTTATCCTGGGCGGAATCTTTCTGCCTATGGTCGCGACCGGTGTACATCACTGGCTGATACCGATCCATATGGATATGATGATGTTCATGGGCCTGTCCCCTTTGTTCCCGATGCTGGCTATGGCCGGCTGCGGGCAGGTGGGCGCGGCCTTTGCGGTGTACCTGAAAAGCAAAAACAAATATCTGCGCCACGTCATTTTGAGTTCTCTTCCGGTTGGCATGCTGGGTGTCGGCGAACCGCTGATTTACGGTGTGACATTACCGCTGGGCAGGCCTTTTATCGGCGCCTGTATCGGCGGCGCGTTTGGGGGAGCCTGGCAGGCTCACTTCGATGTTGGTTCCTATGTGATTGGCATTTCCGGCCTTCCGCTGGCAACCTCGGTCAACCATGTTTCGTTGTATCTGATCGGCGTCCTGATAGCCTATGCCGCAGGTTTTCTTGCAACCTGCCTTCTTGGCTTTGAAGACCCGTCGGATGAAGCCATACAGGAAATACAGAAGAAAATGTCTGCTCAAAATTCGTAAGGGCGTGAGCTGGTTGATTCATCTAAGACAGAAATAACAAAAGGACTGTAACAAAATGAAGTTTCTCAACTAAATTTTGTACAGTCCTTTTTTATTTATCTAATATAACCTGTAATTCTTGCTGTTGTTTTCTAAAAAGCAGCAGGGGTATGTTTCAAAAAAAGCTCTTTTTACATTTAATACTTATCCGGCGTATGGGGATCCGGCAGTTTCTCGTAGCGTACGCCCTCACCGGCGTCGAATTTCGTCAGAAGCTTCACGTAAAGCTGTTTCCAGTCGTCAAATATCTGCAGAGCGTTCTTGTTCAGTTCACCTGCGAATTTATCTTTGGAGAGACCCTTGGACGACCAGACCAGCTTCATGGACTTATCCTCGGCTTTTTGGACCGCATCCTGAACGATCGGGTACATCACATCGAAATAGCCTTTGGTGATGGCCATGACCTGGTTGCAGGTCCAGAACATCTTTGAGGGGTCATAGGTATCCCGCAGGGCGTGACCGTATGCTTCG
>JAFZIG010000035.1 GCA_017554485.1 Acidaminococcaceae bacterium
CCGTCTATGAACAGGCTGTCGTAGATCAGCACCAGCAGGGGAAACACGATAAAATACAATAGTAAAAGCACAGTGATAGCAATTACAATAAATTTACTATCGAGGCGGGGCAAAGATTTTTTCACTTTCGCTCCTTTCCCCGGTTTTGCCGGTGAGAGTCGGGAAACCGCAGATCAGTTTGTCGGCACGCTTTCCGGAAATCGCGCAAACTGAACCAGCGCTTCTGCAGGAATGGGAAATCAGGGACCGCGAAAAACGGTCCCTGATCAGCTCCTTTAAAAACTCTTAAAATATTATATTCAGTTATTCCATTACAGTGGTGCGGAAACCTTCTTTAATCTTGGCTTCTTCAAAGGCCAGCTTATCCCAGTCAATCGGAATCGCATTCTTGTTCAGATCAGCCAGTTTGATGCCCGCGCCATTAGGCGGATTTACGTCGCCGCGAACGGAATGCATCCAGCCGGCGGTAACCGCTTTCTGTCCGTCGGGGCTCAGCCACCAGTCAACCAGAGCCTTGGCAGCTTCCGGATTCTTGGTGTCCTTGAAGATACCGATAGGCGAATTGATGATGATGCAGCCTTCCTTCGGATAGCATACAGCTAACGGCTCTTTCTTGGTTTCCTGCAGTTTCAGGATGTTTTCTTCCAAAATAACGGCAGCCATGTATTCGCCGGTCAGCAGCTTGTTCTGGATTGCGGAGTTGCCTTCTTCAACCCGCAGGCCGTTAGCTTTCAGTTTCTTGAAATAATCCCAGCCGAATCTCGGATCCAGAGCCATGGCGCCGACCATTACATAAGCCGTACCGGACAGCATCGGGTTCGGCATGGCGATTTTGCCTTTGTATTTCGGTTTGGTCAGGTCTTCCCAGCTGGTGGGGATATCTTCTTTGGCCAGCTTGTCCTTGTTGTAAGCAATGATCATGTTGTTAACGCGAACCGGCAGCCAGGTGAAGTCTTTATCGCTTGCCAGCACAACGTCTTTAAGTTGCGGCGATTTGTAGCTCATCAGCAGGCCCTGTTTCTTCAGCGCCAGGTAGTAAGACGGGTCGGCAACCATCAGCACGTCCGCGCCGATCTTTTTCGCTTTGATTTCGCCGGCGATCTTGGTCTTCAGTTTTTCCGTACCATTCTGGAACCAGGTTACTTTCAGGCCGGGGAAAGCCTTGGAAACATTCGGTTTGCAGAGCTTGTCCACAATATCAGGGTAGATGGAGGTGTAAACACTTACTTCCCCTGTCGGCCCTTTTTTGGCGTCAGCAGCCGGCGCAGCCGGTTTTTTGTCGCCACCGCCGCAGCCGGCGGCCATTACCGTAGCCATAGCCAATAATGCAGCAGCGCCCCACAGTTTTTTGTTCATGATCAAATCTCCTTCTTTCTTTTAAAATTTTTATCTACTCACGTACAGATTCCGCTTTTGAGCAAAGTCGAATCTGATAAAGCCAAGAGTCCTCTGTAATGTATTGTACCACATTTCTGCATTATATGCTACACAAAATTAATATGGTTTGTCTGAAAAACGGGCGATTTTCATTTCGCAAAAATATTGATTTCCCAGTCCGGAACGTAAGGATGCTTCCGCAGATAAATCCGGTACCGGGGCTGCAGCTTCCACAACAGCAGCGGCAGCGTAAACAAATCTTCATCGTGATGATAGGCAGCAATGAACAGCTTGGGCAAATTGCCTTCCCTGTCCGGAACCAGATGCTCTTTGGCCCCTTCTAATGCTTCCTTTTCCACGCCTTCCACATCAAACTTCATGTAACTGGCATGGTCTGTACCTAAAATACTGTCTACAGAGACAACCTGCACCGGATTCTTTCGTTGCTTTTTACGCCGCAAACCTCTGTCGTTTACGCCTTCTACAGTCATATTAATTTTCGAGGTTCTAATCGTGTCTGCACAGTTTGCCAATAAGCCTGATACTGTATCGGCTGCTGGTTTGCCTGCCTCATCTTCCTCTTTTTCCGCAGACCACAACGTGGACTGCCTGCCCCCGTTCCCAGTGAGTTCCAGCACGCCGCATTCCCGCCACAGACATCCCGGAATGCATTCCATATAATCCAAATCATTTTGCCGGACAAATTCCATTAGCTTTTTAAAATTTTTCGGGTCCGGCTCCACCGCATAGATTTTTTTATACCGATGCCCGGTCAGTTGCAAAAATTCCTCTATTGTATCCCCGTCATAGGCACCCGCGTCAACATAGGTTTCCTCATCGCCAAAAGAGAAAATTTTACGCAAATCGTTTTCACGCATCGTGGTGCAATCGCGCAGATAAGAAATCTTTCCACTTATCCTGTAGTTTAATATGTCAGCAAATACTTTTCGGGACTCTTCATCGGCCAGCCGGTCATAAACAGCCTGTAATTCTTCTGCATATTTACCAATCCATTCCGGCGTTACCGTTTCGTCACCGTTAAAAATCGGCACATGGGGCGCGTAGGTCTCATGAACCTGTTCCAGATCCTGAAACCGTTCCAGCATCTCAGGCAACTGGCTGGCAAAGGCAATCAATACGATCACATTTTCTTTTAAAGACAAAAGCTCGCTGTACCTGCGGACGGTGAAGCCGTGAAACTGCTGTCCCCGCACAAATTCGTCGCTGGCGAACACAGCGGAAACGGTAATACCTTCCGCTGCCAGGCGGGCCAGGATCTTATCCGCCCCGTCGCCGGTTCCGTATAAAACAACCGGCTTCTTCGCGGTCTTCAAATATTCCCATACAGTGTTTGTTTCTTTTATAAACGGTAACATAGCGTTCCTCATCCATACGATGCGACAATATTTGCGGCATTAACCTGATATAATTACGGAGAAGTATTTATGGTAAAAAGGTCCGATACCGGCACCCGTCCACTTGTTCTGTCCTTTCCGAAAACATTATACCACGTCAATGCGCACTTGCCTATTTTGGCATTCATTTTATAAACAGTTGCGTTAAAATGACTAAAATGTTAAAATTAAACTGAACTCATTAATAATAATGATTCTGATTATAAGGAGGAGTAATCATTATGGCGCTTCTTGAATCCGGTGAAAACTACCTGGAAACCATATTGATTCTGCAACAGCGCAACGGCAACGTCCGCTCCATCGACATCGCCACGGAAATGAATTTTTCCAAGCCCAGCGTATCCCGGGCCATGAGCATCCTGAAAAAAAGCGGCTATATCATCATGCAGCCCGACGGACGGATCGTGCTCACCGAAAACGGCCTGAAAAAAGCGGCTTCCGTACTGGACCGGCACAAAACCCTTACGGTCTTCCTGACCGATATCCTGAACGTGCCTCCTGATACTGCGGAAAAGGATGCCTGCCGCATCGAACACATCATCAGCCCGGTGACCTTTGCGGGCATCAAAAAAATGGTAAAAGCAAACAAGAAAAAATAATAATTCCGGACAAAAGGCTGCAGCAAAAAGATAATTTTCTGCAGCCTTTGTTTCATCATATTTCCCTGCAGTCTGTTAAGAGGAAACCGCTTCATTAACAGCCTTTTTGTTTTAAAAAATAAATTTTATTGATAACATTTATTATTAGTATTGATTTTTTACATGGTATGGTTTATAATTTTATTAGCTATCGGGTAGGAAACCGCTTCGCCCGGACGCAGTTTTATACCTGACGACGGTTTTAACAAAATTTTTAAACGAAAGAGGTAATCTATCATGAAAAAATTTGGCAAAATGTTAACGGCTGCCGCCCTGGCAGTAAGCTGCATGGCAATCACCATTCCCGGTTACGCTGCCTACAGCCTGAGTGACGAAGTAAAGGCTCCGACCCCTGCGTTAAAACAGGCTTCTGAAATCGGCGTTCGCTCTTACAGCAACCCCGCCCTGCAGAACCTGCCCAACAAAGACGCCATGGTAGTTATGAGCTTCGGCACCACCATGAAAGAAACCCGCGACAAGACCATCAACCCGACCATTGATGCCATCAAGGCAGCGCTGCCGGGCGTAAAAGTGGTTACCGCCTACACCTCCCACATCATCATTGACCGCGTAAAAGCCAATGAAGGTATCGAAATCCCCACCCCGGAAAAAGCCCTGGAACAGCTGAAGGCAGAAGGCTACACCCGCATTGCCCTGGCTACCCTGGACGTAATCCCCGGCATGGAATATGATTACAAGACCGCGATTTACCGCATTTATCGCGACCAGTTCAAGAAAATGACCTTCGGTACCCCGCTGCTGTACTGGCAGGGCCAGGAAGAACAGCCGGACGATACAAAAGATTTCGCGGAAGCATTTGCCACCCAGCTGCCGAAGATGGGCAAACAGGACGCCGTATTAGTTATGGCTCACGGCACTCCCCATCCGGCCAACGCATACTACTCCGTAGTACAGGACCGCTTCAACGGCCTGGAAAAAGGCAAGATCTTCATCTACAGCGTAGAAGGCTGGCCTTCCCTGGAAGACGTAATCCCGAAACTGAAAGCGGAAAAAGTTAAGAACGTTACGTTGATGCCCATGATGATGGTAGCCGGCGACCATGCCAACAACGACATGGCAGGCGACGAAGACGATTCCCATAAAGTCATCCTGACGAAGGAAGGCTTCAAGGTAACCCCGTACATCCATGGCCTGGGCGAAAACAAAGCTGTCCAGAAGATGTTCGTGAACCATGCCCTGGAAAGCTGGGATGCCCTGACCGGCTCTGCCAAAGCCCAGAGCACCGGCATGCGCCATTAATCCCGGTTCACCCCTGTTATCACAGAATTAAAAAAGGACGCTTTCGGGCGTCCTTTTTTTAAATCAGTGTTTCCTTAGCATCGCTGTACAACAGCACAAACTACTACTGAATCATCATCAGCACTCTCACGCATGAATTCAATAAAGGCGGTACTTTTAATGAAAGAAACTGCAGAACTGGGTCTGTATCTGGAAGCGCTGCGCGCAGAACGGACCGCGATACTGCGATGGGATCTGAAGACAGACCGGGTGTACGGCGAGGCTGCTTTAACGGAAATATTTACCACAGAGCAGGTAAATACCAGCTATTCAGAATTCCTGTTGAACAAATTACCGATCCACCCCAACGACAGAAATTATTTTGTGTCCTTTGTGGATTTTATAAAAAAGCCCCACAGCGAATACGCGGATAAAACCTGCGAAAAAGTATTCGACTACAGGGTGCTGGAAAAAGACGGCGCGTACCGTTGGTTCCATATCCGGCTCATCGTCCACTTTAAAAAAGAATGGCCCGAATATGTGGTGATCCTTCTCCGGAATACGGACTCCGAGCACCGCCGTACCGAAGAGCTGCAGCAAAAAGCCCAGCGTGACGCCCTCACCGGGCTGTACAACAAAGATTACGCCCGGCAACTGATCAAAGAAGCCCTGGGCGTGCCCGGCACGGTGAAGGCGCTGCTGGTCCTGGACATGGACGGCTTTAAAAAAATCAACGATAACCTGGGGCACCTGTTCGGCGACGCCGTCATCTCCGACATGGCCCTGACACTGGCAGAAGTGTTCGACGAGACGGATATCTTAGGCCGGGTAGGCGGCGACGAATTCGTGGTGCTGATCCGGGACGCGGCGGACCGCAGCCGTGTGGTGGAGCGTTGCGAAAAACTCCGGAACATGCTGCGCCGTAGCTTTGCCTACGGCGACGGCAAAGAACTCCACGTCAGCGGCAGCGTCGGCATCGCCATGTCGCCGGAATACGGCCGCCGTTATGAAGAACTCTTCGGATTCGCGGACGCGGCCCTGTACGAAGCCAAACGGCGGGGCCGGGACATGCAGGTGTTTTATACAAAAGATATCCAGGCCGGCCAGCGGAAGGACAAAGAAGAGAACGCGGTCATGCAGGAACGGCAGGCCCTCCTGTCCAACCCCCAGATCTTCATCTTCCAGATGCTGTATGAAACCGGAGACGCCCGGATCACGGTGGAAACGCTGCTTGCCCTTTTCGCAAAATATTTTATGGTACACCGGGTGCTGATCTTCCAGCAAAAAGGCGGCCGGTGGGTCTGCTGGTTCGAGTGGCGGGCGGATGGGATCCCGTCCGTAGGCGAGGAACCCGGTGGCCCCGTTTTTGAATACATCAACGCCGGTTTCCGGAAAGAAATTTACGGAACCTTTTCCGAATGCCCGGATACCGCAAAGGTAGAAGGCGAAGCGGGGCAGGAACTGCAGAATTGGGGCGTACACGCCTATCTGCATGCCGGCATCATAAACGATAACAAGCGTATCGGCTTCGTAGGGTTTGATGACTGCCGGGGTCCCCGAATCTGGACAAAACGGGAACACGAAGTGTTAAAGACGTTTGCCGATGTACTGGGAACTTTCCTGATGGATCAGATGCGGTATGAAATGGTACGGAAAGGGTACTGGCACATGCAGGGTGTCCTAAATGCCATGCCCCAGCGGATCTGGGTCACCTCGGGAAAGGACGGCAAGGTGCTTTACATGAATTCCGCTGCCAGAAGATCCCTGGCCGGACCGGAAAACGGGGAGGAGCGGAACTGTTACAAGGTGGTGACGGATTCCAACCGTCCCTGCGTGCGCTGCAGGCATTTCAAACTCCGGGGTAAGTGTCCTGTGGGCCTGCGGCTGAAACACGACGCGGAACAGCACAATCTGGCGCCGTTTTCTGTCGTCTGGCAGGGTGACGGAGAAAGTAATGTTTTTGTAGACCATAATGCATAAATTAATAAATATCCACCGGCATAGCCGGTGGTTTTTCCTTTTCGGGCATAGCCCTAATGCTACCGGCAATGCACAAGTGCATCGTTTATTGGCCTGCCAGCCATGCACGGATTACTTGCTACCCGTAAACGGGTCGCGTGGATC
>JAFZIG010000036.1 GCA_017554485.1 Acidaminococcaceae bacterium
CAGCACCAGGTTCAACAGGTACATACGTCCCATAACCTGTACAAGATCAAAGGGGAACTGCAGGCCCAAAAAGTAAGCGGGAACCGTCAGATAAATGAATGTCAGGCTGACCCCTGACTCGATAAACGCCCGCAGCACCATAACAGGCTGCTTGCCCATGATATAGACCGCCTGGCGGAAATCATAGTATAAACGGAAGGCCTGACGCCGACGCTCATGCTTAAAATATCGGGAGAAATAGTAGATGATCCGTTTTGGGTAGTTTGTACGCATCAGCGCAACAGCTGTAACAGGAATTGCGATAAAAATCGCCGAAACCGTCATGATGACAGGCAGGGGAATCCAGCTGGTGATGGCTTCATCCTGTTTCATAAAGATGGGCAGCATGACAATCAGGAAAAAAATGGACATAATGGTCCGCACAAGGATGATTACGGTTGAACGGGCTACCGATACGCCGGCCCGGCGCATGAACATCACCTGGGCAATAGCCCCTCCTGTAGCGCCGGGAGTCAGCACTGCCAGAAAGTAATTACTTAACACCACTTTAACCACATCGGACAAAGGCAGGTTTTCCCCGGTGATCCGGGCCAGAGTCAGCAGCCTGGTACCGTCAAAGAACAGCCCGATAGCCAGAGCTCCCAGAGCGCACAAAACAGACCATGAAGAAAACATGGTCAGGTAATCCAGCGCCCGGATATCAAATGTAAAATAGATGACTGCCGCCGAAATAGCAAGTACAAATATTACTACCAGCGCAATCCGCTTATACAGTTTATTGCGATGCATGTTCTATGTCACCAGGTTTCCTGTGAATTCTTTGATAAGGAACTACTGCTTCACGACTATCTTCACTCAAATTCCCATAACTTTTTCGTATTGGCAAAGTGCAGCTTCACAAAACCTTCCAGCACGTCCATCCCCTGCTTCTGCACCAGGCGCCGAGCCGCATTGGTGGCGGCTTCCCCGCCTCCCTTGGGTATGCGGCCAATACCCGCTTCCGGTGCCATCTGCTGCAGTGCCTGTAAAAAGGCTGCCCGTGCCAGCACACTAGCCGAGGCCACAGCGATATCCTCTTCTGCCCGGTGACGCTGCAACACCTTCAAGTCCGGAGCAAAAGCGCGGACCCCGTCAGGAATATCATTGTTTCTGGCAAACTGATCCACTAAGGCCCATTTGCACAAGGGATATTTCTGCCAGGCCTGCTTTAACGCAGCCACGTGGCCCAACGCCAGCAGTTTGTTCAGGGATCCTCCTTCTTTCTGTATCTGTTCATACCGCATATTGTAAACACGGGGCTTCATGACTAGGACGCTGAAAGCAAGGGCCGTGCTGCGGATAACTTCCGCCAGGGCCAGCACTTTTTCGTCTGTCAGGGCCTTGCAGTCTTTCACCCCGGCAGCCAGCAGCGCATCCCCGCCTTTTTTATCCAGGCATACTGCGGCCACTACAAGGGGACCGAAGTAATCCCCTTTTCCGCTTTCGTCGCTGCCCAGCCAGACACCGGGAAAGCCCGGTTCCTCAGCCAGCAGGAAACGGGGACTGGAAGAACTGAAGTGAAGGGCTTCCGAAGATGCAGTCACCTCAGCACTTGCATTGCCGGCACTGCCCCCTGCAGCATTTGAACCTTTGTTATTATACAATTGTATCTGATGCACCAGCCCGATGGCCTGATCCTGTAACTCCGAATTTTCACCGCCCCAGACCAGGCTGATACCTTTTTTGCCATTATATATGTTAAGGGTGACTTTTTTCCCTGCTGCAGTCAAAACAATCTGTACGCCGTAATTGATGCTTTTTGTCTGTACGTTTCCTAAGGTACACAGGGACTCTTCCAGACGGTTGATGTACTCTTCAAATTCCAAGATGGTTTCCTCTGTTTCTATTTCGGTTATGAACAATAAATAAGAAAGGGTAAAAAGAAAGGTATTTATATTTTATAATGAAAAAATATGATGAAACTATATTTTTGGAAACACTGACCAACTTTTTCATATGCAGGCTCATGTGACCATTATGTCTTTAATGAATCAGTTTTCTGCGATTTTATTCTCGCAAGGCAGCAGTCTCAACAGTTTTTAAGGGGACGCCCTTTTCCTCCGCAATGCGTTTGCAGTCTTCAAACTCCGGGATGGCATTTACGACCTTGCCCTCCAGCAGCCCTTCTTTAACTCTCACATCACCCCAGGGAGTCTGCACCGTTTTCCAGCGGCGCTCCAGAGCCGCGCGCTCCACAGGAATGGCACGCACACCCAGGGTAGTGGTTTCCTCAAATATTATTTTTTGCAGCGCCTGCTGCTGATCCGGCCTGCACAGCACCTTCAAAGTCTGGGCGGGACGGCCTTTTTTCATAATGATGGGCTGGAGCCAGGCATCCGGTGCCCCCGCAGCCAGCAGCTTCTCCAGCACATAGGGCATAATCTCCGGGTTCAGGTCATCCAGATTGCACTCCAACAGCAACAGTCTTTCAACAGCACTGCCGGCAGCTTTCCCGCTTCCCTCAGCTGCATTCCATGTTCCAACATTGATGCGCAGCACATTGGGAATGGCCACATCCCTCGTTCCCGCTCCGTAACCGATGGTCTCCCCGGCAAAACCCTCAGGCACCTCTGTCACCGGAACGGCCAGCACCTTCAGCAGGGCCGCGCCGGTAGGCGTTGTCATCTCTTTGTCAATAGTTCCCCGGTAACTGGGGATCCCCTGCAGCAGCTCTGCGGTGGCAGGGGCCGGCACCGGCATCGTTCCGTGAGCGCATTCCACAAAGCCGAAGCCCGTATTCACCGGGGCGGTAAAAATCTTCTCTATTTCCAGATACTGCAGGGCCAGGATGTTTCCCACTACATCAATAATGGTATCGATGGCTCCCACTTCGTGGAAATGAATCTCCTCCACAGTGCTGCCGTGAACCTTCGCTTCCGCTTTGGCAATGGCCAAAAACACCTCTTTGGCTTTGGCAATGACATTTTCAGAGAGTTCAGAATGATCAAGAATCTCTTCTATATCATGAAGGTTCCGGTGTTCGTGGTGGTGATGGTGTTCATGCTCATGATCATGCTCGTGGTCATGATAATGGCGATGGCTGCAAGGTTCTTCATGAACATGTTCATGGTCATGACTGTGGGCAATGCCGTGGGCATGCATCCAGGCATGATCATGCTCATGGCCGTGTTCATGCTGGTGTTCGTGCTCATGGTGATGATCATGTTCTTCCGGCAAGACTACATTAAAATACCGCGCCTGTATGCCGCTTTTGTTCACGCTCTTATGAACCAGTTCATAGCTGCCCAGATGGAGCTTGGCAAACACTTCCTGCAGATAAGCAAAAGGAACGCCTGCGTCCAGCAGGGCGCCAAGCAGCATATTCCCGCTGATGCCGGCAAAAGGTTCTACGTATAATGCTTTCATATTCTTCTCCAACTTGCTGTACAACAGGCTCTTGCCCGCTGTTACAGGTATTCCGGCCTCCGGCCGCAGTTTCTGCAGTGCAAATATACTAAAGTCTTCTGACCCAAACAGTCAGTCTTCCAACTGTTTTGTACAAACTATCTTAAGTGATTAATAATGCTGGCCATGCGTCCCGCGCCGAATCCGTTATCAATGTTCACCACTGCTACACCGGCGCTGCAGCTGTTCAACATGCCCAACAGGGCCGACAAGCCTTTGAAGTTGGCGCCATAGCCTACACTGGTTGGCACCGCGATGACCGGTTTGGCAACCAGTCCGCCTACCACGCTGGCCAGGGCGCCTTCCATACCGGCAATGACTACGATCACATTGGCGCTGCGGATCTCATCCACCCGTCCCAGCAGACGGTGGATACCTGCTACGCCTACATCATAGATACGCAGCACTTCGTTCCCCATGACCTCTGCGGTGACGGCTGCCTCCTCCGCCACCGGCACATCACTGGTACCGGCTGTAATCACCGCGATCTTATGATCCGGATCCTTAGCCAGCGGTTCCTTTTCCAGCACAATAAGCCGGGGCAGTTCATGATATACTGCCTCCGGCAGAACCGGTTTTATTACATCAAACAACTCTTTGGAAGCCCGGGTGCCCAGTACATTAGCATGACGGGCGGCAAGCGCCTGCAATATGGCAGTTGCCTGCTGCAGCGTCTTGCCCTCGCAATACACCACCTCCGGGAATCCACGCCGCAGACTGCGGTCATGATCCAGGCTGGCATAGCCCAGGTCGGTAATGCTTAATTTATGGAAGCGTTCAATGATTTCATCGTCAGAAAGCGCGCCTGCTTTATATGCAGCTAATGCTTCCTTAATTTCATTTTCATAACTCATATTTTTCACCCTTCGCAGCTGCCCGCTTCTCCTTGTACTCTTCCGTCAGCATATAGATCAGGGGCACAACCACTAACGTCAACAGCGTAGAGGTGGTCAGGCCGCCGATGAGCACCACGCCCATGCTCTGACGCAGTTCCGCGCCGGCGCCGATGCCCAGCGCCACGGGGGTCATGCCCAGCATGGTGGAAAGCGTGGTCATAAGGATAGGACGCAGACGCAGGGAGCAGGCCTCCAGTACCGCTTCTTTGATGGGCATACCTTTCTCTCTCGCCTGGTTGGCATAGTCAACTAACAGAATCGCGTTCTTTGTTACCAGGCCCAGCAACATAGTAGCGCCGATCAGGGACATCATGTTGCCGGTCTGGTTGGCTACCAGCAGGCCCAGCACGGCGCCGATGATGGCAAAGGGCAGGCTCA
The DNA here is from genome assembly GCA_017554485.1 of Acidaminococcaceae bacterium. GTDB lineage: Bacteria > Bacillota > Negativicutes > Acidaminococcales > Acidaminococcaceae > Succiniclasticum. The sequence goes on from JAFZIG010000036.1 coordinate 4,719, forward strand.
TCATGATGACAAAGGGCTGGGAGAAGCTTTCGAATTCCGCTGCCAGCACCATGTAGATCAGAACGATGGCCAGGATGAC
>JAFZIG010000037.1 GCA_017554485.1 Acidaminococcaceae bacterium
AGCAAAGCCTCTGCGATTCCCCCTTCTATGGAAAAAGCGGAGGACGTTGGGCACGTGTTTAACATTAACATGGAAAAGGTTGTGGGACTGAAGCCGGATCTGGTGTTCATCAACGCGGCCCAGCACCAGAAATTTATAAAAATGCTGGAAACCAACAACATAAACGCCATCACGCTGCAGCCGAAAACCTATGACGAAACCAAAGAGGCGCTGGCTATCACGGGCAAGGTGTACGGAAAAACTGCCGAAGCAGAAAAGCTGAACAAGGCAATGGACGATAAAATCGCCGCCACCGTTGCCAAAATGCCGAAAGACCACAGAAAGCGTATCGTGATCCTGCACGCCACACCTTCCACCGTCACCGTGGAACTGGAAAACAGCATCGCCGGCAATGCGGCAAAAATGTTAGGTTTTGTGAACATCGCCCAGGGCACTACTGCCATCCAGGGCAAGCCGGAAAAAGCCCCTTATAGCATAGAAGCGCTGGTGGAAAAGGATCCGGAGATCATCTTCATCACCTCCATGGGCGCCCAGGATAAAATCGAAAAGCGCCTGAAGGCCGATGTGAAGGGTAACCCCGCCTACAGCGCCTTAACCGCCGTTAAGAACAATAAAGTGTATATCTTGCCGGAAGATTTGTTCCTGACGCCTCCGGGCCTGCGGTATCCGGACGCAGTGGAACTGATGGCGAAAGACGTATTCCCGGAAAGCTTTAAGTGAGATGTTAAATTAAGAAGCTGACTGAAACCCCGTAAAGTACTCTGTCACTCTCTGGCAGAGTTCCGCAAAACAGAAAGGACTATGTATATGGCAGAAAAAATACCTGACGCATCCGAACGGGCCGAGCGCTACGGTATCGACCGCAGAGTCTGGCGCGTCTCCATGCTGATTTTATTCACGATACTGGCCGTGACCGGCTGCCTTATGTCCATTGCATTGGGCGCCGCGGATATTTCCGTTTCCCAGGTGGCGGAAATATTGCTGCATCCCAAAGCGACACCCCAGGACCAGATCATCTGGAACATCCGGCTGCCGCGAACCATAGTTGGCGCCATGGTAGGCCTGAACCTGTCCCTGTCCGGCGCTATTTTACAGGCCGTCATGCGCAACCCCCTGGCTGACCCGCACATCATTGGCATCTCCTCCGGCGCCGGCATCGCAGGCATCGCCATCATGATCCTGTTCCCGGCACTGGAATACCTGATTACACCGGTGTCTTTTCTCGGCGCCATGCTGGCAGCCATAGCCATTTACATTCTGGCATGGAAAAACGGTATCAAGCCTGTGCGTATTATTCTGGCAGGCGTCGCTGTCTCCGCCTTTTTAAACGCCGGTATTTCCGGCCTGCTGGTGTTCTACAGCGACCGTGTCAACGGCGCCCTGATGTGGATGGTAGGCGGCCTGGCCGCTCGCAGCTGGCCCCATGTTACCATTATCGTCCCCTATGCGCTGATCGGCCTGGTACTTGCTATCGTCAGCGCCCATTATCTAAACATCCTGCAGTTAGGCGATGAAATGGCCAAAGGCCTGGGTGTAAATGTAGAAGTTACACGTATCGCCCTGACTGCGATTGCAGCCCTTTTAGCCGCCAGTGCCGTCAGCGTGGCAGGCCTGTTAGGCTTCGTAGGCCTGGTCATTCCCCATGTGTCTCGCCTGATACTGGGTTCCGATTACCGTTTCCTCATTCCCGGCGCGGCCCTGCTGGGCATCGCCATCATAACCTTCAGCGATACATTCGCCCGGGTGGCCTTTGCGCCCATTGAACTGCCTGTAGGTATTATCATGGCATTCATTGGCGCGCCATTCTTCCTGTTCCTGTTAAGGAGGGAATTATGATGGATAATATGATTGAAGTAAGAGACCTGCAGGTCACACTGTCGGGAAAAACTATCGTACAGCATATGAACGCGGAGATTCCCAACGGGAAGATTACCGCCATCATCGGGCCTAACGGTTGCGGCAAGAGTACAACCTTAAAAGCCATCTGCCGGATCAATCCC
>JAFZIG010000038.1 GCA_017554485.1 Acidaminococcaceae bacterium
AGCGGAAGCGGCGATATTAGACGGGAAGGAAGCCATCCAGTCCCAGTCCTACGGACCGGAGGCAAGAGGCGGCTCCTCTAAAGCGGAAGCCATCATCTCTGACGACAAGATTTACTTCGGCCGTGTCACCTGCCCGGACGTTCTCTTGGCCATGAGCCAGGAAGCCGCCGATAAGTACACGAAAGACTGTGGGGATAGTAGTATTGTCATTACGGACACCTTATTCGTAAAAGAAGTTCCCGGGACTTATAAAGAACGGATCGACCTGCCTATCACCCATACGGCAATAGCGACCTGCGGCAAATCCTTATTCGCCAACATTGTAGCGCTAGGAGCAGTGAACGCCTTAACCCACTGCGTATCGGAAGAAGCGCTGGAGAAAGCAGTGCTGAACCGTGTTCCCAAAGGAACGGAAGAGGCAAATAGAAAGGCTTTGCAGGCCGGCAAAGAACTGATTACCAAGCGATAAATCTTAAAAGTAAAAAACTGTCATCCTGTTAAGAAAACAGGATGACAGTTTTTTGTCCACTAAAAATCGTTTACATCTAAAAAGTGTAACTTTATAAATTACAACACTGTGTTAATCACTTTTTTCGGTTGATCAAATCGTTCAGCGCCTGTTCCTGCAGGAGCTTTTTCAAAACTTTGCCGGTATTATTCCGGGGCAGCTGGTCGCAGAAGATGTATTCCTTGGGAACTTTGTAAGCTGCTATTCGGGAAAGCAGATATTTGCGTATCATACGCTTGTCTTTTGCGCAGCCTTCTTCCGGCACAATATAGGCACAGATAGCCTGCCCCCGCAGCTTGTCCGGGATCCCGATGACCGCAGCCTCCTTAATATCCGGATGTGTCATCAGCGCTTCTTCCACCTCACGGGGATAGACATTTTCGCCGCTGCTGATGATCATATCTTTCAGCCGGTCAACGATAAATAACATCCCGTCCTCATCCCGGTATGCCAGGTCTTCCGTATGCAACCAGCCGTTTCGCATCACGTAGGCCGTTTCTTTCGGACGGTTCCAGTATCCTAACATAATGTTGTGTCCCTGCACGCAGAGTTCACCGACCTGCCCCACCGGAACTTCGTTAAAATCTTCGTCCACCAGCTTCACCCGGACATTGGGAAGCGGTTCTCCGATGGAGCCTTGCTTTGTTTTGTTCCTGCGACTGCAGGTCACGACCGGCGCCGCTTCCGATAAGCCGTAGCCTTCATGCACATGCTGACCGAATTTTTCTGCGAACGTATCATACAGGACGCGGGACAGCGCCGCGCCGCCGCTGATAAAGTAACTGAAGTGCGCCAGGTCTTCCGTCTTCGCCCCTTTCACGAACATCTGATACATGGTAGGCACGCCGAACATGGAATTGATCTTGTATTTTTTGATCAGGTTCATGGCCTCGCCAAAATTGTACATCTCCTGTACCACCATGGTCGCGCCTAAATACAGATTCATCACGATCGAACAGTTCCAGCCGAAGCCGTGATACATCGGCAGCACGCACAGCCCCACATCGTCTTTGCTGACCGGGATGATGGCCATGAAGTCTTCCGTATTGTGCACAATGTTTCCCTGACTCAGCATCGCCCCTTTAGGCCGCCCGGTAGTGCCGGACGTATAAATGATAACGGCAGGATCCGATTCCTGCATATCATACTCAATCAGTTTTGTATCCGGCGGCGCTGCCATCTCTTCAAACGTAATCTGCTTTAATTCCTTTTCCCAGCCCAGATCCAGCAGGGCCTTCCCAACATCCAGCTTCGCTCTGGTGATCAGTATCTCCATCCCCGTGTCCTGGACAATATACGCAACCTCCGGCGCAATCAGCTGAAAGTTAATAGGCACTACGATGCCGCCGGCCTTGACCACGGCAAAATACGCCGCCACAAAGTCCGGGCAATTTTTACTGAAAAGCCCGACCCGGTCGCCACGCTTCACTCCCTGAGACTGTAAAAACACCGCCCAGTCCAGCACCTTTTTACGGAATTCACCGTAAGTCGTAAACTGGTCTTTAAAAATGAAAGCCGTTTTATCCGCGGGATGTTTCTGGAACACATCATTCAGCAGCATAGCAATCCCTCTTCTTTCCGTACCGCAACGTGTTTCATCACCTTTTCCGGTTGACCAAATCGTTCAGAGAACGCTCACGCAATACGTTTTTCAGGATTTTTCCCGTATTGTTCCTGGGCAACTGGTCACAGAAGATGAATTCCTTGGGAACTTTGTAGGGTGCAACCCGGGAAAGCAGATACTTGCGGATCATGCGCTTATCCTTCGCGCCTCCGTCTTCCGCCACGATATAAGCGCAGATAGCCTGCCCCCGCAGTTTGTCCGGAATACCGATGACCGCAGCGTCCTTAATATCCGGATGGGCCATCAGCACCTCTTCTATCTCACGGGGATACACATTTTCACCGCTGCTGATGATCATGTCCTTCAACCGG
>JAFZIG010000039.1 GCA_017554485.1 Acidaminococcaceae bacterium
CAGCAAAACATGAGAAAAATTTTAAACCTGACCAGGAAAAGGCAAAAATAGCTACATACTTTAATGAAAAACAAAGTCTCACAAACAGCTCAACCAAGCCGTTTGTGAGACTTTTTCCTTCTCGCAACTGTCAAAGATGGGTATATCTTATACAAGTTCTTTTTTTGTAAAAAAGAGCTATACAGATGTTTCGCCGAAACCGGGAATCCGTTTTTTGCTTCATAAAAGAATAACCATGGCGCTTTAGCACGTCATGGTTATTCTTCACTTATTCATTTTAAAAGTTTTTTTCTTTCAGGCCGGTTTTCTCACTTCCTGGGATCGACCGGTATTTCATCCGCGCTGACGTCGGTCAGGTATTTTACCTTGACATCCCGGTAGCGGCTCATACCGGTGCCAGCCGGAATCAGCTTGCCGATAATGACATTCTCTTTCAATCCCAGCAGCGGATCTACCTTGCCTTTAATGGCTGCATCCGTGAGGACTCGGGTCGTTTCCTGGAAAGAAGCAGCCGACAGGAACGAGTCGGTTGCCAGGGAAGCTTTGGTGATGCCCAGCAGGATAGGCCGGCCTTTCGCAGGTTCTTTACCCTCTGCCACAGCACTGGCATTCTGCTCATTGTATTCGCCGATGTCAATGTATTCTCCCGGAAGCATGGAAGTATCCCCGGCATCTTCGATGCGGATCTTGCGCATCATCTGCCGTACCATTACCTCGATATGCTTATCATTGATGCCTACGCCCTGGGATTTATAAACGCTGAGCACCTGCTGTACAATATAACGCTGCGTTGCCTGAGGTCCCAGAATCCGTAAAATATCATGAGGATTCAGCGAACCTTCCGTCAGCCGACTGCCAATTTCCACTTTATCGCCTTCCTCAACCGAAAGCTTGGCGCCGTATGGAATGCTGTAGGTCTGCTCTACCACTTCATCTTCCGGACTGCCTGTAATGATAACCTTGCGTTGCTTCTGTCCTGCTTCTTCCACGATATGGACCGTACCCGCATTTTCCGCCAGGATGCCCGGATGCTTGGGCTTACGGGCTTCAAACAGTTCCTCAACACGGGGAAGACCCTGGGTGATATCTTCCGCACCGGCAACGCCGCCCGTATGGAAGGTACGCATGGTCAGCTGGGTACCGGGTTCACCGATAGCCTGTGCAGCAATAGTGCCAACGGCTTCACCCACATCAACATTATGGTCGGTTGCCAAATTTCGTCCGTAGCATTTACGGCAGACGCCAAACTTGGATTTACAGGTAAGCACGGTGCGGATCTTTACTTTAGCACGCATCGACGCAATCTGGTCCGCCATATCTTCTGTAATATATTCGTTGATACGGAACAGCACATTGCCTTCCGCGTCTTTGATATCTTCCGCCAGGGTCCTGCCGATGATGCGGTCATGCAGCGATTCGATTTCCGTTCCGTTTTCTGTGATAGCTTCAATTTCAATTCCGTCAATTTCATTGTTCCTGACAGAAATCTCACTGACTGTGCCATCCTGCAGAATCCGGTCAATATCCGCTTCCGTTAATGTCGCGCCGACACCGACAATCACTTCACCGCTGCCATTGACGATATCTTCAGACACTTCTTTGTTTACATAATGATGCATCAGCATATCCTTGATCTTGTTATTTGCAAATTCTTCAGGTATGTTGATGACAACTTCTTCACGCGCTTCGTCTGCTGAACCATCGCCATTCGGCACATAAATACTGATAACAGTTACTTTGGCATCCATCAGGCGCTTGTAAACTTCATTTGTGATAATCGTATCGGATTCCGCAATGGGCGAGCCCGTTTCTTCATTAATAATTGTAGCGGCGAGCATACGGCCTATCACTTTGGCGCGAATTTTCTTAGCGCTGGCCCCCAGTTCCGCCTTGCACAGACGGTTCCGTTCTTTTACCAGATTGCAGGTATGGATATCGCAGTCGTCTTCACGGACGATGACATCCTGCGCCACGTCTACCAGGCGGCGGGTCAGGTAACCGGAGTCTGCCGTACGCAGCGCGGTATCAGCCAAGCCTTTACGGGCGCCATGGCTGGAAATAAAGTATTCCAGAATCGTCAGACCTTCGCGGAAATTCGATTTTACAGGCCGGTCAATGATACGGCCGGAGGGATCCGCCATCAAACCGCGCATACCGGCCAGCTGTTTGATCTGGTCGATACTGCCGCGGGCACCGGAATCGGCCATCATAGCGATAGGATTGAATTTATCTTCCGTATTGGCAACTTTTAACAGGTCGGCTACATCATCCGTTGCTTTATTCCAAATATCTACAACCTTCTTATACCGTTCTTCATCGGTCATCAGGCCGCGGCGGTACATGGCTTCCGTCCGGTCAACCTGTTTTTCTGAATTCTGGATGATTTCCTGTTTGCCCTGAGGCACATGGATATCGGAAACCGCGATGGAAATACCAGAATTGCAGGCATTGTCGTAGCCCATTTTCTTCACAATATCCAGCACATTGGCAGTACCCAGATTTCCATAAAGCTTATGGGCTTTGGCAACCAGCTTGCCCAGTTCCTTTTTGGTAATCAGCTGGCCCAGATGCCAGTACTCTTCACCGGTTTCTTCATCTTTCCGTTTGCTGAAGAAACGCAACTCTTTCGGCAGCTCTTCATTATAGATAGCGTTACCGATCGTGGTTTCTACCAGGCTCATGCCTTCGTCTTTCGGTTCGGCAACAATATCCTTGTTGGGAATCAGGATCCAGATTTTGGCCTGCAGGTCAAGATATTTATGGTAGAAAGCCATCAGGGCTTCATGGAGACTGCTGTAGCGGTTGCCCTCGCCCTTTGCGCCGGGCCGCTCAATGGTCATGTAATACGCGCCTAAAACCATATCCTGGGTAGGTACGGCTACAGGCTTACCGTCTTTCGGAGCCAGGATATTATTCACGGACATCATCATCAGACGGGCTTCCGCCTGGGCCTCTACAGACAGCGGCAGATGGACAGCCATCTGGTCGCCGTCAAAGTCGGCGTTGTAAGCGGTACATACCAGCGGATGCAAGGTGATAGCGCGGCCCTCGGTAAGCACCGGTTCAAAGGCCTGGATGCCAAGGCGGTGCAGCGTCGGAGCGCGGTTCAACAGCACCGGATGCTCTTTGATGACCTCTTCCAGGACATCCCAGACTTCCGGGGTTGCCCGTTCCACCATGCGTTTTGCCGCACGGATATTCAGGGCGGGATCGTTATCCTGCAGCCGTTTCATAACGAAAGGCTTGAAAAGCTCCAATGCCATTTCTTTCGGCAGGCCGCACTGATGCATTTTCATCTCGGGCCCCACCACGATTACGGAACGACCGGAATAATCGACGCGCTTGCCCAGCAGGTTCTGACGGAAACGTCCCTGCTTGCCTTTCAGCATATCGGAAAGGGATTTCAGGGGCCGGTTGCCAGGACCTACAATGGGACGACCGCGGCGACCGTTGTCAATCAGTGCGTCCACCGCTTCCTGCAGCATGCGTTTCTCATTGCGCACAATAATATCCGGCGCGTGCAGCTCCAGCAACCGTTTCAAACGGTTATTGCGGTTGATTACGCGGCGGTACAGGTCATTCAGGTCGCTGGTAGCGAAACGCCCGCCGTCAAGCTGTACCATAGGACGCAGATCCGGGGGAATAACGGGAACAACATCCAGAATCATCCAAGAGGGTTTATTGCCCGATTTCTGGAACGCTTCCGCGACTTCCAGACGGCGCACAACACGAACTTTCTTCTGCCCGGTAGCATCTTTCATCTCTTCCCGCAGTTCAGCAACCAGGGCAGGTACATCAATTTCCTCCAACAGTTCTTTGACCGCGGAAGCCCCCATTTCAGCGCGGAACTGATCCCCGTACTTATCACGGGCACTCATATATTCCGCTTCTGACAGAAGCTGTTTTTTCTGAAGCGGCGTATCACCCGGATCCAGAACAATGTAATTTACAAAATACAAAACACGTTCCAGACTGCGGGGAGACACATCTAAAATCAGACCCATACGGCTGGGGATCCCTTTAAAATACCAGATGTGAGAAACCGGCGCCGCCAGTTCAATGTGACCCATCCTGTCGCGACGGACTTTGGAACGGGTTACTTCAACGCCGCATTTGTCACAGACGATCCCCTTGTAACGGATCCGTTTATATTTTCCGCAATGACATTCCCAGTCTTTTATGGGGCCAAAGATTCTTTCACAGAACAGACCGTCCGTTTCGGGTTTCAATGTTCTGTAGTTGATGGTTTCAGGCTTTTTTACTTCCCCATAAGACCAGGACCGGATCAGTTCCGGGGAAGCCAGCCCAATGCGCATGGAATCAAAATTGTTAACGTCTAACAAGAATCCCTCGCTCCCTTCTTAATTATTATACTCATCAGCAGAACCGGACAGTTCTTCAATCGTCGTTTCGTTCAGGTTGCCTAAATCGGCAATGCTGTCATCTTCCTGCTCGGTACCGTTATACTGTTCATCTTCATTATAGGCAGTAGATTCCCTTGAGCCCTCCGGTAAAACCGCCTGCGCGTCGCCCTGCAGTTCAGCAAGGGTTTCCGGAGAAGCTTCCGCAACATCTTCCTCTTCTTCCTGCAGGGAAATATCTTCGCCGTCTTCATCCAGCACCCGGATATCCAGGCCGATGCTCTGCAGTTCTTTCACCAGAACTTTAAAGGATTCAGGCACACCGGGTTCCGGAATATTTTCGCCTTTCACGATGGATTCATAGGTCTTTACACGCCCCACCACATCATCGGATTTTACCGTCAGGATTTCCTGCAATGTGTATGCCGCCCCATAAGCTTCCAGCGCCCAGACTTCCATTTCACCGAAACGCTGTCCGCCAAACTGTGCCTTGCCGCCCAGGGGCTGCTGGGTGACCAGAGAGTACGGACCGGTAGAACGGGCATGGATCTTGTCGTCTACCAGGTGATGCAGTTTTAGCATATATACGCAGCCTACGGTAACAGGATTGGCAAAGGGTTCGCCGGTACGCCCGTCATACAGAACCGTTTTTCCCATAGGGCTTACACCGGACAGTTTTACCATGTTCTGCAGATCTTCTTCATTAGCGCTGTCAAATACAGGAACAGCCATCTTGACCGCGCTTAGTTTTTCATTTCCGGCATACCCGATATCCGTTAACTTCGGCATGCCGTACTTGGCACGATCATATCCGGTTTCTTCCAGCTGTTCGCCGATACCGGGTTCTTTCCTCTGGATTTTCATGCCTAAAGCCAGCGCTGCCCAGCCCAAATGGGTTTCCAGAATCTGACCGATATTCATACGGGAGGGAACGCCTAACGGGTTAAGAACGATCTGGACCGGTTCCCCGTTGGGCAGGAAGGGCATATCTTCCCGGGGCAAAATCCGGGACACTACGCCTTTGTTACCGTGACGGCCGGACATCTTGTCGCCAGCACGGATCTTACGTTTCTGCGCAATATGGATGCGAACCTGCTCGTTCACGCCCGGAGGCAGCTCATCACCGTTTTCACGGGTAAATACTTTTACGCTGACAATAATACCGGTTTCACCGTGGGGTACACGGAGCGAGCTGTCCCGTTCCTCGCGGGCTTTTTCATTAAATACTGCCCGTACCAGACGTTCTTCCGCAGATAATTCGGTCTCGCCTTTCGGCGTAACCTTCCCTACCAGAATATCGCCGGGCCGTACTTCCGCGCCAATCCGGATGATACCGCGGTCATCCAGGTCTTTGCGCGCCGCTTCCGAAACATTGGGAATGTCCCTGGTAATCTGTTCCGGTCCCAGCTTGGTATCCCGGGAATCGCAGTTGTACTCTTCAATATGAATTGATGTATAGGTATCATCCCGAACCAGGTCTTCGGAAAGCAGGATAGCGTCTTCGTAGTTATAGCCTTCCCAGGGCATATACGCTACAATTACGTTATGACCTAAGGCCAGTTCCCCGCGGTCTGTGGCAGGACCGTCCGCCAATACCTGTCCGGCTTTTACGTAATCGCCTTTGAACACAATAGGCTTCTGATTCACACAAGTGCTCTGGTTGGAACGTTTAAACTTCAGTACCTCATATTCGTCAATATCGCCATGTTCCGTGCGGACCTGGATCTCGTCGCCGGTTACCCGGATTACTTCTCCGGCATGTTTTGCCAGAATGCAGTTACCGGAGTCGGTTGCCACCTTGTACTCCATACCGGTACCGACAACAGGCGCCTGGGGAGTCAGCAGGGGTACTGCCTGACGCTGCATGTTCGCGCCCATCAGCGCGCGGTTGGCGTCATCGTGTTCCAGGAACGGGATCAGGGCTGTCGCGATAGATACTACCTGTTTCGGCGATACGTCCATATAATCCGCCCGTTCCGGAGGAATACTCAGTACGTCGTTCTTGCGGCGGGCCGTAACACGTTCGCCCAGGAAATATCCTTCTTCATCCAGGGGTTCGTTGGCCTGTGCTACGATATATTTGTCTTCTTCATCAGCAGTCAGATATTCAATTTCATTGGTAACGCGTTTATGCTCTTTGTCAACTCTACGATAGGGGGTTTCAATAAAACCAAACTGGTTAATAACTGCAAAGGTGGAAAGAGAACCAATCAAACCAATGTTGGGACCTTCAGGGGTCTCAATCGGGCACATACGACCATAGTGAGAGTTGTGAACGTCGCGGACTTCATAACCGGCGCGTTCGCGGGATAAGCCGCCAGGCCCTAATGCAGAGAGACGGCGTTTATGAGTCAGTTCCGCAAGCGGATTGTTCTGGTCCATGAACTGGGACAACTGGCTGCTGCCAAAGAATTCTTTGATCGCAGCTACCACCGGGCGGATGTTGATCAGCGCCTGGGGCGTGATGACATCCACATCCTGAATAGTCATGCGTTCTTTTACAACCCGTTCCATACGGGCCAGGCCGATACGGAACTGGTTCTGCAAAAGTTCTCCGACACAGCGGACACGACGGTTGCCCAAATGGTCGATATCGTCTTTTTCACCATGCCCGTCCATCACATTCAGCAGGTAACCGAAAGAAGCAAAAATATCTTCTTTCGTAATAGTGCGGAGCTTTTCGTCAATGCCGGAAGTAAAGACGATACGAAGCACTTTCCCGCTTAACTCTTTAATTTTCAGCTGATAGAGCCCGCATTCTTCATAAACCCGGCTCGCCTCCACCTTGTCCAGTACTTCGTCGGTCATCATCGTGCCTTCCGGAACAATGATCTCGCCCGTTTCCTTATCAACCAGAGGTTCTGCCAGCACGCAGTCCTGCAAACGGTTCCGCCAGCCCAATTTTTTATTAAGTTTATAACGACCCACATAGGCCAGATCGTAACGCTTGCTGTCAAAAAAAGTCTGGTCAATCAGCTGTTTTGCGTTTTCAAAGGCAGGCGGTTCGCCTGGGCGCAATTTTTTATACAGTTCGATCATTGCTTCTTCGCAATTGGTCGTACCGTCCTTCTCCAGCGTTGCCTTTACGGCTTCGATAATTTCGGTTCCATCTTCCGTATGGTTTTCAATCTGGGTATCGCCAAAAAAATTCAAAATTTCTTCATTGGATTCCATCCCCATAGCCCGCAGCAGCACGGTAGCCGGCACCTTACGGGTCCTGTCTACACGCGCGTAAATCACATGGTTCAAATCCGTTTCAAATTCAATCCATGCGCCGCGGTTCGGAATGATAGTGGTGCCATATAAAAAGATGGCACTGGAATCCATAACCTTATCATAATAAACCCCGGGAGAGCGGACCAGCTGACTGACAATGACACGTTCCGCCCCATTGATAACAAATGTCCCCGTAGAGGTCATTAAAGGAAAATCACCCATAAATACACGGGATTCCTTAATTTCTCCCGTATCTTTATATAACAGATGGACATTGACATTCAACGGCGCAGAATAAGAAGCGTCCCGTTCTTTGCATTCTTCGATGGTATATTTTGGCTCACCGATTTCAAAGCTTTGGAAAGAGAGTTCCAGATTCCCGTTAAAGTCTTTAATCGGGGAAATATCACGAAAAATCTCATTTAATCCATCGCTCATGAACCACTCATAGGATTTCCTTTGCAGGTCAATCAAATGAGGCATTGGCAAAACTTCTTTAATTTTACCAAAGCTATACCGGGTCCTGTCACCTGTCTGAACCGGTTTAAACATGTAGGTCTTCACTCCTTGTTATATAAGTCAGGCAATACAAAACTATGCACGTTGTCCAAGGCCAAAAAAAACAAGGTTCTTACCGCAAGATCACCCTGTTATTCAGATCAGACGAACGTACTTCATCCCTACGATATGGCAGCCGATGTGAACCACTACACTATCTGGCCGTTGTAGTCAAGCCTGCATTTTGGTCACAAGCACAAAAAGCACAATTGTGGTAAATAATGATACCACAACTACAGAGAATTTGTCAACATTCTTTTTTATTTTTTTGTTAATCCATAGTTTTTTAAAGAAGCCCCGATACCGGATTACTCATCAAAAGAAAGTAAAAGACCGGCCCTCAACAGGACCGGTCTTACGTATGTACAGTAAAAATTATTTAATTTCAACAGTTGCGCCGGCAGCTTCCAGTTTAGCTTTCGCTTCGTCGGCATCAGCTTTGGAAACCTTTTCTTTAATGGCTTTCGGAGCAGCGTCAACCAAGGCTTTGGCTTCTTTCAGGCCCAGGCCGGTGATCTCACGAACGGCTTTGATTACATTGATCTTGCCCTGGCCGGCTTCTTTCAGGACAACATCGAATTCGGTCTGTTCTGCTTCTTCAGCAGCAGCAGCCGGAGCAGCGCCAGCGGCAGCAACTGCAACCGGAGCGGCAGCGGATACGCCAAATTTTTCTTCCAGAGCTTTAACCAGTTCGGCCAGTTCCAGTACGGTCATTTTCTCAATCGCTTCAATAATCTGATCTTTATTCATTATAATTTCCTCCATATCAATTAATTTTTTTAATAATTTAATTATATAAAATCCGTTTCAATCATGCGCTATGCAGACTGTTTTTCTTTTTGCTCGCGTACGGCATCCAAAACGTACACGATCTTCGCAACGGTTCCGTTGAGTGTGCGGACCAGGCCGGAAATCGGAGCATTCAGGCTGCCCAGCATTTTGGCAACCAGCACTTCTTTCGGCGGCAGCGCGGCAACCGCTTTAACTTCGTCAACCGTAACAACTTTGCCTTCTACCACACCGGCCTTCAGCTGCATCTTCTTATGATCTTTTACAAAATCACAGATTACCTTGCAAGCTGCTACCGCGTCATTGGAAGAAGAACAAATTGCAGTATTTTTCTCCAAAACCGGAGCCAGGCCGTCCAGACCGTATTCTTTTGCCGCCAGAGCGATCAAAGTGTTTTTGTAAACGGTGTAGGAAGCACCGGCTTCGCGAACCTTGCGGCGCAGTTCCGTGTCTTCCGCGACGGTAAGACCGCTGAAATCAACTAAAACCGCCCCCTTGGCTTCAGCAAGAACCTGTTTGATCTCCGCTAACTGAGCCTGTTTCTCTGCCTTTGTTTTCAATGAGTTGCACCTCCTTCTTTCAGATTTTGACTTACTTCTATAAATCAAAAAGACCTCTCGGCCGATGCAGCCGGAGGTCGTGAAGGGCTTACTGATCTATCTTCAACGTCTCCAGCCTCGGCAGGCGTGCCATGTTGCACTTGCGCTCACGCACCTGCTGTCTGTGGCCCGATAATCTTCTGATTTAAAATTTGTTATCCGGATTATTTTGCGCTGTCCGCTTTGAGCACATCAATTTTGATGCCAGGCCCCATCGTAGTAGATAAGGTAACAGACTTAATATACTGTCCCTTTGCTCCGGAGGGCTTAACTTTAATCAAAGTGGTAACTAAAGCAATATAGTTATCCAGAAGAGCTTCTTCCGAGAAAGAAGATTTGCCGATCATCGCCTGTACGTTACCGGCTTTGTCAGCGCGGTACTCCACCTTACCGGCTTTGATCTCACTGAGCGCTTTGGCCACGTCCATGGTCACAGTGCCAACTTTCGGGTTAGGCATTAACCCTTTCGGACCCAGCAGCTTGCCAAGACGGCCAACCTTGCCCATCATGTTCGGGGTCGCTACGCAGACTTCAAAGTCGAACCAGCCGCCCTGAATCTTTTCAATCAGGTCCTGACTGCCAACATAATCCGCGCCGGCAGCTTTTGCTTCTTCCGCTTTCGCGCCTTCCGCGAAAACCAGAACCTTTTTGGATTTACCGGTTCCGTGAGGCAGCACCATCGCGCCGCGCACCTGCTGGTCAGCGTATTTCGGATTGATACCCAGACGGAAAGAAGCTTCCACGGAACTGTCAAACTTGGTAACTACAGTCTTCTTTACCAGTTCTACCGCTTCCTTCGGGGAATAGAGCTTGGTCTCATCAATCAGTTTTAAAGCATCTTCGTACTTTTTGCCATGTTTTTTTGCCATTATGAATTCCTCCTTGTGGTTTTACCGGCTTTCGCCTCCCACTCAAAAAACTGACTGTCAGTCAGTGATTACAATACCCATGCTGCGGGCTGTACCTTCGATCATACGGGTTGCCGCTTCCACATCGGCCGCATTCAGGTCCGCCATTTTGCTTTCCGCAATTTCACGGGCTTTGGCGCGGGGCAACGTAGCAACTTTCTTTTTATTAGGCTCGCCGGAAGCTTTTTCCAAACCTGCCGCTTTTTTCAGCAACACCGCTGCAGGCGGGGTCTTGGTAATGAACGTAAAAGACCGATCTTCATATACCGTAATCTCAACAGGGATGATCAGACCGACCTGCTGAGCAGTACGGGCATTGAAGTCCTTTACAAAGGCCATAATGTTAACGCCAGCCTGGCCCAGTGCAGGACCAACCGGAGGTGCCGGAGTAGCTTTACCGCCAGGAACCTGTAACTTCACAACCTTAGCAACTTTCTTTGCCATGTTTCTTACACCTCCTTATCATTCAATTTCTTCCACTTGGGTATAATCAATATCAACAGGAGTTTCGCGGCCAAACATATCTACCAGAACCTTCAGTTTGCCGCGTTCTCTGTCAATTGCCGAAACAACGCCTTCAAAATTGGCAAACGGGCCGGCCTTTAACCGGACTCTCTGTTGTAATTGCAAATTAATCTGAGGTTTCGCCTTCGGCCGTTCGGCAGGCTCTTCCTCTTCCTGCAGTCCCTGCCCGTTCACGCTGGCTGCCAGGATTCGTTTCACCTCTTCATCCGATAACGGAACAGGCTGTTTGTTGTCAGGTCCCACAAACCCCGTTACGCCGGGCGTGTTCCGGACAACATACCAGGTACGGTCGTCGATGATCATCTCAACCAGTACATAACCCGGGAAAACCTTACGGGTCACGATCCGTTTGGTACCATTATCATCCACGACTACTTCATTCTCCATGGGAATCATAATATGAAAGATTTTGTCACTCATCCCCAGGGAATGAACTTTACGTTCCAGATTGGCGCTGACCTTATTCTCATATCCGGAATAAGTATGGATGACATACCAATGCCGTTTTCCTTTTTCCAGCGTTTCAGCATTTTTATTTTCGTCCATGTTTTCAGCGGGAGAATACTCCCTTCCTCCTTATACGCTTTACCGTAGGATGGTTCTAATCAGAACAGAAAAAACAGTATCGGCTATCCAGATGGAAACCGCAACCAATACTACCGCAATCAATACTACAATAGTATTCATGAACAGTTCCTGTTTTGTCGGCCAGGTAACTTTTTGCAATTCTGCTTTTGATTCTTTTATGAATCCCGTAACCTTCCCCAGCGTACTTATTTCGTTAGTCGAAGTAGTTTCCGGAACGGTCATTATTTCACATCCTTGCTATCCAGACACTTCCAAGTCAGGAATTATTTGGTTTCCTTATGGTTTGTATGCTTTTTGCAGAATTTGCAATACTTTTTAATCTCAATACGGTCAGGATCGTTCTTTTTGTTTTTGTTAGTCTGATAATTTCTCTGTTTGCATTCTGTGCAGGCCAAAGTAATCAACACACGCATTCTTGCCACCTCTTTCGAACTATAAAATACAGCAAACTAAATCGTCACTGAATGATAATACCACAGTTACTCTGTTCTGTCAATAAATTTACTGATTTTTAAAAAGATATATATGCAAACAAAAAACTCATGCAATGGTTTCTGCATGAGTCTTTATTCAAAAATGGTGGCGGCACACGGATTTGAACCGCGGACACAGCGGGTATGAACCGCTTGCTCTGGCCAACTGAGCTATGCCGCCATATCATGGAGCTGATGACCAGGATTGAACTGGTGACCTCATCCTTACCAAGGATGCGCTCTACCATCTGAGCTACATCAGCATCATTATTATGGTTGCGGGGGCCGGATTTGAACCAGCGACCTTCGGGTTATGAGCCCGACGAGCTACCAACTGCTCCACCCCGCG
>JAFZIG010000040.1 GCA_017554485.1 Acidaminococcaceae bacterium
CGGCGGGCGGCTTCCAGGCCTGCTTCGATGCTGGTGACCGCTTCTCCCTGAGGCTGGGGGATGTGCAGCGACAGCAGCAGCTTTTCGAACAGGTCCCGGTCCTCTGCCCGGTCGATGGCGTCACAGTCGGTACCGATGAGCTTTACCCCCCGTTCCTTCAAGGAATCCGCCAGGTTGATGGCGGTCTGGCCGCCCAGGGTGGCAATGACCCCGTCCGGCTTTTCCAGATTGATGATGTTCATCACGTCTTCCGGACAGAGGGGTTCGAAGTACAGCTTGTCGGAGCAGGTATAGTCGGTAGAAACCGTTTCCGGGTTGTTGTTGATGATGATGGCTTCATAGCCGGCCTTCTGTATGGTCTGGACGGCATGGACGGTGGAATAATCGAACTCGATCCCCTGGCCGATGCGGATGGGCCCGGAACCCAGCACGATGATCTTCTTTTTGTCCGAAATCCGTGACTCGTTTTCCTCTTCGTAGGTGGAATAAAAATAGGGGACG
This sequence comes from Acidaminococcaceae bacterium, assembly GCA_017554485.1. Taxonomy (GTDB): domain Bacteria; phylum Bacillota; class Negativicutes; order Acidaminococcales; family Acidaminococcaceae; genus Succiniclasticum. Next base: position 502 of record JAFZIG010000040.1, read on the forward strand.
TAGCTTTCGAATTCGGAAGCGCAGGTGTCGATCATTTTGTACGTCGGTTTGATGTCATTTTGCAGCCGTAAACTGTAAACTTCAAGTTCCGTTCGGTTCCACAGCCTGGCAATCGCCTTGTCGGAGAAACCGGTTTTCTTGGCGGCATACAGCGTGGGAATATCGTCCGGATGGTTCCGGACTTCTTTTTCCGTTTCCACGATGTGACGGATCTTGCGGAGAAAGAAGCGGTCAATAGCTGTCCTTGCGGCGATACTGTCCACGTCGCAGCTCAGGCGGAACAATTGGGCAATGGCGTAGATGCGGTCGTCCGTACCGATACGGATGTAATCGAGCAGTTCTTTCCGGCTCACACTATCGAACTTGGGCAAATGGATGTGGTACGCGCCGATTTCCAGGGACCGTATGCCTTTTAGCAGGCTTTCTTCAAAGGTACGGCCCACGCTCATCACTTCCCCGGTGGCTTTCATCTGGGTGGACAGGGAATTATTGGCGTCCGCGAATTTATCGAAGGGGAACCGCGGGAGCTTGGTTACCACGTAGTCCAGGGCCGGTTCGAAAGACGCGGGGGTATTCGCCAGCTGTATCTCATCCAGGGTCATGCCCACGCCGATTTTAGCGGAAACCCGCGCGATGGGGTAGCCGCTTGCCTTGGAGGCCAGGGCGGAAGAACGGGACACACGAGGGTTCACTTCGATGAGATAATACTGGAAGGAATTGGGGTCCAGAGCGAACTGCACGTTGCACCCGCCTTCGATTTTCAGGGCCCGGATGATCTTCAGGGCACTGTCCCGCAGCATATGGTATTCTTTGTTGGTGAGGGTCTGGGAAGGGCAGACTACGATGGAGTCGCCCGTATGGATGCCCACCGGGTCCAGGTTCTCCATGTTGCAGACGGTGATGGCGGTGTCGTTCTTGTCCCGCATTACTTCGTATTCAATTTCTTTGAAGCCTTTGATGCTTTTTTCGATCAGCACCTGATGGACAGGGGACAGTTCCAGGGCGTGTTTCATCAGAGGCACGAATTCTTCTTCGTTGTCCGCGAAACCGCCGCCGGTCCCGCCCAGGGTAAAGTCGGGCCGGAGAATGACCGGATAGCCGATGGTTTCCATGACTTTCAGGCCTTCTTCCACGGAGCCGGCGATATGGGAAGGCAATACCGGTTCGCCAAGTTTTTCGCAAAGTTCCTTGAACAGTTCCCGGTCTTCCGCCTGCTCGATGGAACGGCTGTCGGTGCCCAGCAGTTCCACACGGCACTCGGCCAGGATGCCTTTCTTTTCCAGCTGCATGGCCAGGTTCAGGCCGGTCTGGCCGCCGATGCCCGGCAGGATGGCGTCGGGCCGTTCAAAGCGGATGATCTTGGCGATATATTCCAGTGTCAGGGGTTCCATATAGACCTTGTCCGCCATACTGGTATCGGTCATGATGGTGGCCGGGTTGGAGTTACAGAGGATGACCTCGTAGCCTTCTTCTTTCAGGGCCAGGCAAGCCTGGGTGCCGGCGTAATCAAATTCGGCGGCCTGTCCGATGACGATGGGGCCGGAGCCGATGACAAGAACTTTATGGATGTCTGTTCTTTTAGGCATGCTGCGCACCCCCTTCCTCCATCATCCGGATAAAGCGGTCGAACAGGTAGGCACTGTCCTGGGGACCGGGGGCGCTTTCCGGGTGGTACTGGACGCTGAACACGGCGTCTCTGTCGCATTTTACGCCCTCTATGGTCTGGTCCAGCAGGTTAATATGGGTGACAGTCAGCGGCGTGCCGGCAAGGCTTTCTTTGTCCACCGCGTAGGAGTGGTTTTGGGAAGTGATTTCGATTTTGCCGGTCTCCAGGTTTTTCACCGGATGGTTGCCGCCCCGGTGTCCGAACTTCAGCTTGTAGGTTCTGGCGCCGTAGGCCAGGGAGATGATCTGGTGACCCAGACAGATGCCGAAAATGGGGACGGTCCCCAACAGTTCCCGGATGGCCTGGATGGTCTGGGGTACGTCAGTTGGGTCTCCGGGACCGTTGGAAATAAAGACTCCGTCCGGCTTCAGGCTGCGGATTGTTTTCGAGGTAGTGTCCCAGGGCACGACGGTTACGCTGCAGCCTCGTTTATTCAGGGAGCGCACGATGTTCTGCTTCATGCCGCAGTCGATGGCGGCCACATGGAAGCGTTCCTGTTCCGCGGGGAATTCCTGTATCGTTTTCCGGCTTACGCGGGACACGGCGTCGGTGGGGATGCTGCTGGTCTTCAGAATCTGCAACCCCTCTTCTCTGGGGGTGGCCGCGTCGGTGATCAGCGCCTTGCGGCTGCCGAAATCCCGGATGCTCCGGTTCAGTTTTCTGGTATCCAGACCCCAGACGCCGGCAATATTGTATTTTTTCATGATATCACCCAGGGTCGCCGCGCTGCGGAAATTGGAAGGCTCATCGTTGTATTCCCGGACGATCAGCGCCCCGATGCTGGGGTTTTCAGACTCATAATCATCTTCTGCCATGCCGTAGTTGCCGATCAGGGGATAGGTCATCACTACGGCCTGGTCCGTGTAGGAGGGATCCGAAAGGATCTCCTGGTAGCCAACCATGGAAGTATTGAAGACGATTTCCAGCACTTTATCCCCGGCAGCGCCGAAGGCGTAGCCGTAATATTCCTGGCCGTCTTCTAAAATTATTTTCCGGTTGAAGTTCATTGCCATAACTGCCGCCTCGTTTTTCTTTTTCATTTCTTTTCAGGCCTCTCTTTTCCGGGAACACTGCTGACGTTTGCTGTAAAATACCAGAAGGCATCGCCAGTCAAGTTTGCAATTCCTGGAAAATCATCAGGCCGAAAAAATAAAGGCGTCCCTTGCCGCCAGCAAATCTGCACGGCAATGAACACCTTTGTTATCTATAAAATTTTAACACTATGATAGGGCTTTGTCAAACAAATATTGAATAATCATTCATTTTTTGCTTTTCTTTTTTCCTGTTTCCTTTTCGTGTATCTCCGCGCTGGCGATGACGGCTTTGGCCACTGCCTTCAGGGAAAGACGACGGTCCATGCTCAGTTTCTGCATGGCCTGGAATGCGTCCTTTTCTGTAAATTTATACTGGTCCATCAGGATTCCCTTGGCCCTGTCCAGTATCTTGCGCGTTTCCAGATCGTCCTTGGCCTTGTCTAATGCGGCATTTAACCTTTGGAAAGCAGCAAAACGGTTGATGGCGATCTCAATGGCGGGAAAGAGCTCTTCTTCCCGGATAGGCTTTACCAGGTAAGCGAATACGCCGGAATCGGTTGCTTCCTGCACGATTTCCTGCTGGCTGTAAGCTGTCAGCAGCAGGACCGGCGCCAGTTTTGCGTCCCCGATGATCTTTGCCGCTTCCAGTCCGTCCATCTCCGGCATTTTCACATCCATGATGACCAGATCCGGTTTTTCCTGTTCCGCAAGCTGTGCGGCGACTTTTCCGTTTTCGGCTTCTCCTACAACAATGTGTCCCGCTTCTTCCAGCATTTCCCGCAGATCCAGGCGCAATAATGCTTCATCGTCTGCAATCAGTATCTTTAACGGTTTCACCACGCTTACCCCTCCATTATATATGAATAATTACCTTAGCTACCGTTCCTTTTCTGTCAGTACGCGGTTCCAAAGTGAACGTTCCCTTTAAATCAGACTGCACTACAGTCTGTACGATCTTCAGGCCGAGGCTTTTGGTTTTTAGCAGGTTAAATCCGGGAGGCAGGCCGACCCCGTCATCTTGGACCAGTAACAGCAGCCGGTCATCGTTTTCCTTTTTGCCGCTGCCAGCATATGCTGAAAGGTCTGATTCATTTCCGGGGAGTTTCCCCTGTGTCCCGTCACTTGCATCCAGCCGGCTGATGGTGGCTGTCAGAGTTCCCTTTTTCCGGTTTTCAAAGCCGTGTTCCAGCGCGTTCTGCAGCAATTCGTTCAGCACCAGGGCCAGGCTGGCCGCCTGCTGGGAGGGAAGCCGCAGGTTGTCTGCGGAAAAGTTCATCTTCAGTTCCAGGTCCGGCGTTTTCATGCTGCTCATAACGGTGCGGTACACGCCGTTGCCCAGCTCGTTTATGTCCACCAATTCTGTTCCCTGCCCGGAGAGGTACTCGTGCACCAGCGCAATGCTGCTGATCCGGTTGATGGAATCCCGCAGTACCACTTTTGTTTCTTCCGACGCTGCCCGGCGCTGTTCCAGGCGCAGCAGGCTGGCGATGGTCTGCAGGTTGTTTTTTACCCGGTGGTGGATTTCCCGGATCACGGCCGCCTTTACCCGCAGTTCTTCGTCCTTCAGCTTCAGCTGGGTGACGTCTTCGATAACTACGATGATCCGCTCGATGCTTCCTGCCGTCATCAGGGGGATAAAACGGAAATCCAGGAACAGGCCTTTTTGCTGCAGCTCCTGTTCCTCCGCCACACCCGTGCGCAGTACGTTGCCGATACCGCTCCAGCTGATTTCTACACTGTTGGTCCGGCGTCCTACCAGATGTCCGACACCCAGCACGCGATAAATATGCCGGGCCGCATTGTTGGCCGCCAGGATCTGTCCGTCTTTCGCATTGACCAGCACGAGGCCGTCAATACTGGACAGGCGGCGGTAGCAGCTGTTGGCAGCGTAATCCGTTTTGCTGCCGTGGAGAAAGTCCATGGTCGCGTCCCAAAAAACTACGTCCGCTTCCCGGTCTTCAAAGGCCGCAGCGGCAAAACAGCGGTTATGGTCATCACAAATCGGGTAGACTTTCAAGCGGGCGAACTGTCCCGGTGATACTTCCCGGAAACCTTCCGTCACGGTATTTTCTTCCAGCGCCTGGGCCATCAGCGGCTCGTCCGCAGCCCGGGTTATTTCTTCCGGCTCCATGTTTTCCGAGCGGGTAAGGGGTTCCGCCTGGTCAAATACGCTTAAAAAACAGATATCGCTTCCGGCTTTCGCATTTTGTCTGTCGGAAGATGTCGTCGGGTAGGAACAGAGCTGCCGGCTCCGGTCCAGCGGCAGGATCAGCGAAATTTTGGCCTGGGCCAGGTCGGCGGCCAGTCCCAGGTTGCTGCGCATCCCGTCCAGAATATTCCATTGTTCCTGTGTCAGTTGTGAAATCATGCTGTGATCCTCATTCTGTATTAATTAATATAGAAACTGTCCTTGCAGGCATTTCAACTATAATATTTATATTATTATATTAATTATAGCATAAAACAGAAAGGAGGTATGCGGAAATCGATCAGACAAAAAAGCGCCGGCTAACGTGCAGACGAATTAATCAGAGGTTCCTTAACTGAATTCAGCGTACAAGGATGAGGAAGAGGATATTTTTATTCTCCGCACCAGAAAGGCAGCGGTTTAGGCTCCGGTATTTCCATGGGGTACCTGTTATCAAAACAGCCGCTGCATACAGGGAGTCCGTCCACCATTTCCGACAGGGCTTTCAAATCCAGGTATCCCAGCGAATCCGCTCCCAGCATCTGGCAGATCCCTTCGATGGAAAGCCGGTTGGCGACCAGTTCTTCTTCGGAAGGGACATCCGTGCCGAAATAACAGGGGTGACGGAACGGAGGGGAACTGATACGGACATGCACTTCTTTTGCCCCGGCTTCTTTCAGCATCTGTACCAGGTTCTTCATAGTGGTACCCCGGACGATGGAATCATCTACCAGCACAATGCGTTTTCCTTTTACCGTTGCTGCCAGTACGCTGAGTTTCAGATGCACGCCGGTCTCCCGTTCGGCCTGGGACGGTTTGATGAATGTCCTGCCGATGTAGGAGTTTTTGTAAAAGGCAAAGCCGAAAGGTATGCCTGATTCCATGGAAAAGCCTTTGGCGGCAGGCAGGCCGGATTCCGGCACACCGGTTACCATATCAGCCGCCACAGGATGGGATCTGGCCAGTGATCTTCCGGCGGCAATACGGGCGTCGTATACGTTGATGCCGTCCAGCCGGCTGTCCAGACGGGCAAAATAAATGTATTCAAAGATGCAGTGGGCACATTTCCCGGTTTGCAGGGAACGGTCTGATTCAATGCCTTTTTCCGATATGGTAACCATTTCACCCGGCTCGATGTCGCGGATGAATTCCGCATCTACGGCGGACAGGGCGCAGCTTTCAGAAGCCAGCACATAGGAGTTGCCCCGTTTGCCCAGGCAGAGGGGCTTTAGGCCGTAGGGATCCCTCAGGCCGATCAGTTTCTGTGGGCTCATGATTACCAGCGCGTAGGCCCCGGCTAATTTCCGGGCGGTAGCCAGCACGGCTTCCTGTATCGTTTTTGTATGTACGCGTTCTCTTGCCAGGTAAAAGGCAATGACCTCCGAATCGGCGGTGGTATGGAATACGGCGCCGTTCTGGATCAGTTCCCATTTCAGGTCGGCCATATTTACCAGGTTACCGTTATGGGCCAGTGCCAGCGTGCCTTTTATATAGGAAATCGCCAGCGGCTGGGCATTTTCCGGTCTGGAGCCGCCGGTTGTAGAATAGCGCACATGCCCAATACCCAGGTTTCCCGGCAGGCTTTTCAGGGTTTTTTCGTGGAAAACTTCGCTGATCAGTCCGGCATCTTTCCGACAGTGATAATTCCCCGCAGGTCCTTTTGTATCGGACGTGACGATGCCGCAGGCTTCCTGTCCCCGGTGCTGCAGTGCTGTGAGCCCGTAATAAATGGAATGGGCTACATTGCCGCCATCCGGATCAAAGATACCGAACACACCGCATTCTTCTTTCACTTTATCCATGTTGCACGCTTCTTTCTGATAAACAATTCGCAGACTGGCCGGGGATTTTGCAAGAATCCTGCTGTCTGTAAAATAGAAAAGCAGGCAAAGACATTAAGTCTTTGTCTGCTTTGACATCTACACCGATACTTTACCACGGGACACTCAAAAAGTCAATTTCTCTTTTATAACGGATAATCCTGCAATGCGTCGAAGCCTTCTTCACCGGTGCGGATCTTAATAACGTTATCGACGGTGGAAACGAAAATCTTCCCGTCGCCGTATTTGCCGGTGTACAGAACCTGTTTGGCAACTTCGATGATGGTGCGTGGCGAAATGGCGGAGACTACGATGTCCAGACGGATTTTGGGAAGCAGGCGGGAGGCGACGGAGGCGCCGCGGTACATTTCCTTGTGGCCTTTCTGTAAGCCGTAGCCGTGAACTTCCGTTACCGTCATGCCGGTGATGCCGATTTGCTCCAGCGCGTTTTTCAGCGGCAGGAACCGCTCTTTGGATGTGATGATAGTTACTAACGAATACGCATGTCCGTCAGGCGTAACAGGATGCAGTCCGGGGATGTTCTGCAAAATTTCCCGCTGCGGCACGGAAACCGCATCCGGTTTCGCATTTGCGGCAGCTGCATCAAAAACATGTTCCGGGGCGGGCATGAAGTCCGCGTAAGCAGAGGTAAGACCGTGTTCTTCAAAATCAAGGCCGGCGATTTCTTCTTTGGGGGTGACACGCAGGCCGACGGTGGATTTGATCGTTTTAAATACGACAAAAGCTGCAATTGTCACATACAGGATAACTGCAGCTACGCCGGTAACCTGTACGATGAAGAAATGCGGGTCGCCGCAATAAAGCCAGCCTTCTTTTTCTGCCAGCAGTCCGGTCAGCACGGTTCCCAGGGCGCCGCAGACGCCGTGGACGGAAATGGCGCCTACCGGGTCGTCGATTTTAATTTTCTGGTCAATGAATTCGATGGCGGTGACGACAGTGATCCCGGCAACGATCCCGATCAGGAAGGCGCCGGGTACGGTCACCAGGTCGCAGCCGGCGGTGATGGCCACCAGACCGGCCAGGGCGCCGTTCAGGGTCATGGAAACATCCGGTTTGCCGTAACGGAACCAGGTGAAGAACATTACGGTACAGGTTGCTATAGCAGCGGCCATGTTGGTGGTAACGAATATATGGGCCGCCGATTCAATCGCTTCGTCCCCGGTCATGCTGACAGTGGAGCAGCCGTTGAACCCGAACCAGGCGAACCAGAGGATAAATACGCCCAGTGTTGCCAGAGGCAGACTGTGTCCGGGAATCGCGTTGACAGAACCGTCCGTATTGTATTTACCGATACGGGGTCCCAGCAGCCAGGCGCCGACACAGGCGCACACGCCGCCCACCATGTGCACGGCGGCGGAACCTGCGAAGTCGTGGAAGCCCATTTGGGCCAGCCAGCCGCCTCCCCAGATCCAGTGGCCGGAAACGGGATAGATGAATAAGCTGATCAGGATGCTGTATATGCAGTATGAAGAAAACTTGGTCCGCTCCGCCATGGAACCGGACACGATAGTTGCAGCCGTGGCGCAGAAAACGGTCTGGAAAATCAGGAAGGCCATGGCCGGATACCCTGCTTCTTCTCCTACACTGAAATGTGTCACGCAAAAGTCCGGCGCGCCGATGAAGCCGCCGATGTCCGAACCGAACATAAGGCCGAAGCCCACGATCCAGAATGCCGGTGTGCCCAATGCAAAATCCATGACGTTTTTCATGACAATGTTGCCGGCGTTTTTAGCGCGGGTCAGGCCTGTTTCACACATGGCAAATCCCGGCTGCATGAAAAAGACCAGGGCAGCCCCCAGCAGTACCCAGATGGTGTCCGCGGAAGAATAACGCTGTGGTAATGTGTCCGCTGCCAGGGCAGAGACGGGGAATGCACAGAAACAGGCAGCGGCAAAAAGTGTTGCCAACATTTTTTTACAGATTCTTTTCATACGAATCAAGACCTTTCCTGATACGAAAAAAGGCGTCTGATTGTGAGTAATTCACAATCAGACGCCGATGTCTCGTACGTTTTGATTTAGGAAACACTGATTAATTCGTTGGTACGCATTTAATCAGCGTCTCCTTATAAATTTACAAAAGAAATGCGCGCCATTTCCTTTCGCAATTTATAAATGCATAGTAACACTTTGTTTAAAATTCGTCAAGGATTTTTTAAAAAATGTATCAATAGTTTTCTGCCTTGATGGCAAAGAAAGATCTCGGGTGAGCGCATACGGGGCATTCTTCCGGCGCTTCTACCGATTCTGCCACAAAGCCGCAGTTGGCGCACATCCAGAGTTTCTTCTCATCCCGTTTGAACAGTTTTTCGTTTTCGATGTTGGCCAGCAGCAGGCGGTACTGTTTTTCATGGCGCTTTTCAATTTCCGCTACCCGCTCAAACAGGAAGGCGATTTCTTCAAAACCTTCTTCCTTTGCTTTTTTGGCGAATTCCGGATACATGGAGGTCCATTCTTCGTTTTCCCCGTCTGCCGCCATTTTCAGATGCTCTGTCGTGGGTTTGGAAAAATCGCCCAGCAGCCAGAACCAGATTTTGGCATGAGCCCGTTCCTGTGCGGCGGTCTCGTCTAAAATGTCTGCAATCTGGCGGCTCATGGCGCTGTCTTTTTCTGCCTGGCGGGCAAACAGCGTATATTTTACATGGGCCTGGGATTCGCCGGCAAAGGCTGCCGCCAGGTTTTTCTCGGTCTGGGTACCTTTCAGCCGTTTCATTTCTTCCATTGCTTTTGCTTCGTTCATGTTGCTTCCTCCCGTCTTTAAAATCAAGGGTCACTAAACTCGCAGATTCACGGGCTGCTATTGCCTGTGCTTCCATAATACGACGCGATCCACTGTGTAACGTCATATATTAATATTATTATAATCCAACGCATGTCTTCTCGCAAATAGTTTTTAAAATTAAAATATTATTTTCAATAATTATTATCAATAGTGCTTGGGTAATGCAACATGGTTAAAGCCAAAACAAGTATCACAGCTTCTGAAATTTGATTGACATTTTAATAAAATAATTGTATTATTAAATCGGACGTAAAACAGTAATTATTACTAATAAAATTACTATTTTAACTAGCTTGTGCTTGAAGATGCGTACTGCGAGTATGATGACTGTCGCTGCGGCAGGCCGTTGATTACTTTTTGCCCGTTTCTTCCTCTCTCACAGGTACATGCTTCCGACGTTTATCAGGGATTGTATTTTTAGCAGTCATCATTGGTTATGTTAAGGAGGTAATGTAACATGTCCGCTATTCAGCCGATTTCCATGCAGGCAGTGAGCGAAAAGGTTGTACTGGCTCGTAAGGGCCGTCTGGAAGAAGACGCGCAGTTTGTGGTAAACCCCAGATTGAGCTCTACGGAGTTTATTCCCCTGGAAGAGCGTATGGCCGGTGAGAAGCCGGAGATTGCAGCGTGCCTGGCCAAGCTGAAAGAAAAAGTTGGCAGCGAAATGTTCGCTAAACGCTTTAATGTTTTACAGAATATCAACCGTTCGGATAAAAACCTGCTGATTGTTACCGGCAGCGAAAGGCTCCGCACGCTGTTGTTGAAAGAACACCTGAAAGACATCATGGACGCGTTTTCCGTGGATAATGTCAGGATCGTCGGCGGGGCAGGCTTCGGCGGAATCGACGCTTTTTAAAATCATTCCCGGCCCGGTTCCCTGTTTGCGGGAGCAGGCCGGGTTTTCTTTGGAGAGAACACTGTGAAACAACTGTTTAATTATTCTACGGTTCCGGGGTATGAGGAAGCCATCCGGCGTACCGGCAAATCGCTGGAAGATTATCTGGCGATGCTGGGACTGGACGGGATCGAGCTTCTGGTATACCGCAGCGAACCGTATATGCGTCCTTTTGACAATGTGGCGGTAGGCGCGCACCTGCGTTCCTGGTCCTGCTGGTATGACCTGTGGAAAAATAACAAGGATCGTCTCTACCAGATTTTCAGAAGCGACGATGCGTTGCGGGACTATTACGGCGGCACCCAGAAACGGGCCTGGCTTTTGCAAATCAAGCGGAACATCGAAGCTGCCCTGATTGAAAAACCGGAGTACCTGGTATACAGGGTGGAGGAGGTTTCCCCGGCGGAACAGTATTCCTGGAACTTTGACCACACCAATGCGGAAGTGACCAAAATGGCGGCGCGGGTATTTAACAGAGTCAGCGATCAGGTTCCCGCGGATACGAAAGTTCTGTTTGAAAATACCTGGTGGCCGGGACTGACGTTACAGGATGCAAAACAGACAGGGGAGTTTTTGGAGAAAATAAAGTTTGAAAATATCGGACTGATGCTGGATACCGGGCATCTGCTGAATACGAACCCCGATTTGCAGAGCGAGCGGGAAGGCATTGATTACATCTGTCAGATCATCAGAAATTTAGGCGAACTCAGGCATTATATCAAAGGCGTGCATCTGAGCTGTTCCCTGTCCGGCGAGTATCAGCGGCAATCTCCCCGGATGATCCCGTCCCTGGAAAATGACGCCAGGCTGTTAAGCCATGTCTGTAACATTGACCAGCATAAGCCATTTACCGATCCGGCAGTAGAGAAGATTTTTGAACTGATTGAACCAGATTATGTGGTGCATGTATTGTATTACGACGATTTTAACCAGCTGGCCCGGCGGATCACGGAGCAGAAGCAGCTGCTGAAAGCATAGGTAAAGCGATACTGGGACAGTCAGTAGTTCTTTTGAAGAAACAGAATCAGGACGGCTTCACTGTTTTGGCAGGGGAGCGTCCTGGTTTTTATTATGGAAGCGCAGACAAAGTAAGCAGTGACCGGTACGAAGCGGAGCGCCAGGCTAAGATAAGATTCCGTAGCCGAACGTTTCCGGAAAAACGCAAGGGGCGGTTTGGCGTTTACAATCAGAATGAAAAGGCGTATAATAATTTAAAGTGTTTGTATTAAAATTCATATATTTTTTTGCATTACCTGAAAACTGCACAGTTATACAAAATGAACTGGCGGAGATGAAGAAAAATGCATTCCATTCGTTTAAAAATTACGGCAGTTACCATAGCGGCGATCCTTACCAGCCTGCTGGCATTTATCGGCATCGGCTATTACACCATTGCTGAGGAAAACGATAAGACTTCGGTAGAAAAGCTGAATCTTTTGAGCCAGAACGCGCAAAAAACAGTGGATGTCCGGCTCAACAGTTTAAAACGTTCTGTAGATGTGGTGGCCGATATTGCGGAAGATTCGCTGTCAACCCTTAACCTTGCGGATTATGGCACGCCGGGCACAAGGACGATTGAACAGGCAAAACAACTGGATGAGTATATGCAAAAGTACTGTGAAAACGTTCGGAACGTTTTCGGCAGTATTGCTAACCATTCCGACAGTATCGCAACCTATTATTTTTGCATCAGCCCGGATATCGGTACGTCAGAGCATGGCTTTTTCTATTCTAAAGTCGGAAAGACCGCATTTGAAGAGCAACCCAAGCTGATTGCGGACAAATTGAAACCTGATGACGTGAATTCCAACTGGTATTTTTCTCCGATCAGGCTGGGCAAACCCTGCTGGGTAGGTCCTTATTATGCCCATTTTCTGGGTGAACTGCTGACGGTTTCCTATGTGGCGCCTATCTATAAGGATAATGTTTTGATCGGCGTGCTGGGTATGGATACGCTGTTTTACAGCCTGCGGTCCCCGGTGCATGCGCTACGGGTGTATGACACGGGCTTTGCCAGCCTGATGGACAACACGGGACGCATTCTTTACCATCCCAGGCTGAAACCTGGGACAAGAGTGGAAGAGGTCAGTCCAAACCTGAATCCTGAACTTTTCCGCAGGGAAAGCAACGGTAACGAACTGATCCGGTACAACGCGGAGGGGCAAAGGCGCCAGGTTTCCTTTACCACGCTGGCTAACGGACTGAAGCTGGTAGTGGCCGCGCCGGTGGATGAAATTTTCTCGTCCTGGCAAAAGATGACACAGTCAATTTTAGTGAGCGCCCTTGCTATTCTTGTTATATTTGCGGTGGTGACCCTGTTTATCGTAGGGGCGGTTACCAAACCGTTGCTGCGGCTTACTTCCGCGTCCCGGAAGCTGGCTGACGGAGATTATAACGCAGAACTGGACTATGAAGGCGACGATGAAGTAGGGATTCTGACGCAGTCCTTCCGGCAGATGCGGGATCATCTGAAGTTGTATATCAGCGACCTTAACAGCCGGGCCTATTCGGATGCCCTGACGGGGATCAAGAACAAAGGGGCGTTTGATATTGCCGCCGCCCGTCTCAATGATATGATCCATCACAGCGGGGATGAAAGCCGGCTGGATTTTGCCGTTGTTATGTTCGACTGCAACAATCTGAAGAAGATTAACGATGAATTCGGACACGAACAGGGTGACATCTATCTTCGGACAGCGACCCGCGTCATTTGCCAGACTTTTGTCCACAGCCCGGTGTTCCGCCTGGGTGGCGACGAGTTTGCCGCAGTGTTGCAGCGGGAAGATTACCGGGACAGGGAAGAACTGATGAGTGCTTTTGATAAGAAAGCGGAAGAAGTCAATGTTGCTGCGAAGAATCCCTGGGAAAAGATCAACATTGCCAAAGGTATGGCTGTGTTCCGGCCGGACAGGGATACCGATATCGATCAGGTGATGCGACGGGCCGATGAGCAGATGTACGAGAACAAGAGGATTAGTAAACTAGCCGGGGCTGCTGCTATCCCCAATTTTGACGCGATCGAATCGTAGAAGATCGTTTTAATATAAAGAAAAGACAGGCATTTGTTTTTAGAATGCAAAAGACCGATACGGGGTTGACTGACGTGATCCCGTATCGGTTCATTTTTTAGTTTATTCCTGTTCGTTGTGTTTTATGCGGCATATAGTTTGCGTCATGGTTCCCATAGGACAGTAGACGCACCAGGAACGGGGTTTCCAAAGCAGGAGGGAAATGATTCCCAGTACAGTGGAAGTCATCATAACGCTGTAAAAGCCGAAAGCGAACTGCGCAATCCAGGGCGCTGTACTTCCGTTGTAGGCCCAATGCCAGGGAAGTTTGAACGTCCACAGCAGGGTGACGAACTGTTTCAGGTTGGCAGCGCCGCTGTAAACGAGCCAGGTCGTGTGCAGCATATTGGCAAACATCACCATGAAAAAAAGCAGGAAGCCGTACCGGAATGCTTTGGAACGCAGCCAGGCAGGGACGTTGCGCCAGCGGGAAAGCCCCGCCTTGCCGCCCAGCAGGGCAAACAGCTGCCCCCTGCCGCAATAGCGGTTACAGTAGGCTTTATCCCAGCCGGCCAGGGCAAGGATCAGGGGAACCAGGAACATGCACAGGCCCAGCCAGGCGAACAGGATATTGAAAAAGCCCAGGCTGAAATAGACAAGTTCGGCGATCCACAGATAATCATACCAGTGTTTTTTATTCTTCATGCCGCGCCTCCAGTGTGATGACGGAAGCCGGGCACTCTTTGGCACAGCGACCGCAGCCTACACATTTAGCATCATCGACGCGGGCGTACAGGCCTTTGTATACCCGGATCGCCCCCATGGGGCAGACCTTCTGGCAACTGCCGCAGGCAACGCATTCTTTTTGATTTACTACAGCATGTCGTTTTGGCAAAATGAAGCACCTCAATTAACAATTAAAGCTTTGGAAGTAAGCCGTAGCGAAAAATAGGTTGATTGTTTTTATTATTATGCTATACTTTGCTGAAATTTGCAAGGATGTGCCGGTTCATATAAATGGGCAGTTTTTCTTTTTTCAGGCTGATATGATATAATAAAATAAAAAGGGGGAAGCAACATGGATTATACTGAACTGATGGAAAAGGCCCGTCCCAGACTGGGAAAAATCTGCAAAGGCTGCCTGGTCTGCAACGGCCGTGCCTGCGGGGACAGGATGCCCGGGCCGGGCGCCAAGGGCATTGGCGATACAGCCATCCGCAATTATGAGAAATGGAAAGAGATCCGCATCAATATGGACACGCTGGTGGCACGGAAACCCGTGGACATGAGCCTGGACTTTTTCGGCAAACGTCTCAGATACCCGATCATCGCCGGCCCGGTTGGTCTGGTTGCCGTGCATTACAGCGATGCCTATACGGATACCACCTATAATGATGTGCTGGTTTCCGGCTGCGCCGCTGAAGGAATCATTGCCATGACCGGCGACGGCGCGGACGCTACGGTTATGCAGTCTGCCTGCCTGGCCATAAAAAAGGCCGGAGGCATGGGTATTCCTACGGTAAAACCATGGGGACCGGAAACGCTGCAGGAAAAGTTTGCCTGTGTGAAGGGAAGCGGCGCCTTTGCCTGCGCCATGGACGTGGACGGGGCAGGCCTGCCGTTTTTGAAAAAGCTGAACACATCGGCAGGTCCTAAATCGGAGGAAGAGCTGGCGGAGATTATCCGCAATGCCGGAGTGCCTTTTATCGTGAAAGGCATCATGACGGTGAAAGGCGCTTTGAAAGCCAAACGCGCCGGCGCTTCCGCTATTGTGGTATCCAACCACGGCGGCCGTGTGCTGGACCAGTGCCCCGCCACGGCAGAGGTGCTGCCGGAAATCGTGGACGCGGTGCAGGGTGACATGAAGATCCTTGTGGACGGCGGTATCCGTTCGGGCGTGGATATTTTTAAGGCCCTGGCCATCGGGGCGGATGCGGTCATCATCGCCCGTCCGTATGTGACGGCGGTGTACGGCGCCGGCGCGGAAGGGATTCATGTATTGACGCAGAAACTGGCGGCCGAGCTGGAAGACACCATGGAAATGTGCGGCGCCCGCTCGCTGGCAGAGATTACACGGGATATGGTGAGACTGTAAATCGTTTGGAAAAGAGATTGCTTTTTGCTGTTTTTTTGTAACATCCGATACAGTTGTTTTCAAAAATTACGTTTTTTAATAAATATTTAAATTTTTATTTGACATTGTTCTTTTCCTCTGCTATTTTAAATACCAAGTTAAATACTATGATTTGGCTGTGAAGAGAAGAGTACGCAGAGGAAACTGCCACAGAGAGCTTTCATACCGGTGCAAGAAAGCGCAGGGAACTTTGCCGAAGATGGCCTTGGAGCTGATTGGTCGAAGTCATTGAGACCGTCCGGGCGCACCCGTTACAGTGCTGGGGTATTCAAGGAACGATCCCGCGTACCCGAGAAGCTAATTTGGATTTACATTTGCTGCTCGCGGTATTCAGGAGTTTCCCGCGTACCCGAGGAGGC
The DNA here is from genome assembly GCA_017554485.1 of Acidaminococcaceae bacterium. Lineage (GTDB taxonomy): Bacteria > Bacillota > Negativicutes > Acidaminococcales > Acidaminococcaceae > Succiniclasticum. Next base: position 16,408 of record JAFZIG010000040.1, read on the forward strand.
CGGCCGCGCGAGCGTCCGGTAAATATGGGTGGTAACACGATGCTTTCGTCCCATTGGGGCGGAAGCATTTTTTAGTTTCCAATCTTTGTTGTGGTGTCAGCTGAAGGCGCAACGCCATGACAGGAAGTATATCATCCATCGTTTAGAAAACGTTACAAGGCAAAACATATTACAGCCGTAAGGAGGAAACCAATATGCCGTTAAAAATCACGAACCAGTTGTCCGCAGTAGAAAACCTGCTGCAGGAAGGCATCATTGCCATTACGGAGGAGCGGGCTACGACCCAGGACATCCGTCCGCTGAAGATCCTGATCCTGAACCTGATGCCCCTGAAGAAACCCACGGAGCTGCAGTTGCTCCGTTTGTTAGGCAACAGCCCCCTGCAGGTGGAAGTGGACTTTGCCCGTACGGTTTCCCACGAGACCACGCACACGGACAATTCCTATCTGGACAAAGCCTATCTTGAATTCAAGGATGTGAAAGACAACCGCTATGACGGTTTCATCATCACCGGGGCGCCGGTGGAGTGTTACGAGTTTGAAGAGGTGGACTACTGGGACGAACTGGTGCAATACATCGAGTGGGCGAGGGATCATGTTTTTTCGGTGTTCTCCCTCTGCTGGGCCGCCCAGGCCGTGCTCTATTATCACTACGGTGTAAAGAAACACGTACTGCCCCGGAAGCTTTCCGGCATCTACCCCTACGGGCTGACGGTGAAGCATCATCCGCTGCTGCGGGGTTTTGATGACCGTTACTTCATTCCCCAGTCCCGGCACACGGACATCGACCATCAGGCGGTGGACGCCACGGAGGACCTGCAGGTGCTTTCCCGTTCCTACGAACGGGGCATCAACATCTGTTGTACTAAGGACATGCGGCGGGTCTTCGTGCTGGGTCATTTTGAATACGACCGGGATACCCTGGCTAATGAGTATATCCGGGACAAGAAGAAAGGGATGGACCCAGACCTGCCGGAATATTACTATCCGGACAACGACAGCACCGAGCAGCCGGTATTCAAGTGGTGCAGCTACGCGCACCTGTTTTACAACAACTGGCTGAACACGGTGTACCAGGAAACGCCCTACGATTTAACCACGCTGACGAAGCGATGTTGACGGAAGTCGCAGTAACAAAGGCTACGTAAATTTTGTATCACATTAAACCGTTTTATCATTCGCAGGGATGCGAAGCAAAATATAAATAAAATTTAAAGGAGAGATAATCATGACGAATTACAGATTTGAAACATTACAGTTACACGTTGGACAGGAACAGGCAGATCCGGCAACCGATTCCCGGGCGGTTCCCATTTACCAGACTACTTCCTATGTATTCCATAACAGTCAGCACGCGGCGGACCGTTTCGGACTGAAAGACGCGGGCAACATTTACGGACGCCTGACCAATTCCACCCAGGACGTGCTGGAAAAACGGCTGGCGGCACTGGAAGGTGGCAGCGCGGCGCTGGCCCTGGCTTCCGGCGCGGCGGCAGTGACCTACGCGATCCAGGCTTTGGCGGCTAACGGCGGCCATATTGTAGCCCAGAAGACCATCTACGGCGGCAGCTTCAACCTGCTGGCCCACACTTTACCTCAGTATGGCATTACCACGACTTTTGTGGATGCCCATAATCTGGAGGAAGTGGAAAACGCCATTCAGGAAAACACCCGGGGCATCTATCTGGAGACCCTGGGCAACCCCAACAGCGATATTCCGGATATCGATGCCGTTGCGGCCATTGCCCACAAGCACAACCTGCCGCTGGTCATCGACAACACCTTTGGCACCCCGTACCTGATCCGCCCCATCGAGCACGGCGCAGACGTGGTGATCCATTCCGCTACCAAGTTTATCGGCGGCCACGGCACCACTCTGGGGGGCATCATCGTGGAAGCCGGGAAATTTGACTGGAAGAAGAGCGGTAAGTTCCCCAACATCGCAGATCCGAATCCCAGCTATCACGGCGTTTCCTTCTACGACGCGGTGGGACCGGCAGCGTTCGTAACTTATATCCGCGCCATCCTGTTGCGGGACACCGGCGCCTGCATTTCGCCCTTCAACGCCTTCCTGCTGCTGCAGGGAGTGGAAACCCTGTCCCTGCGGCTGGACCGTCATGCGGAAAACACTAAGAAGGTGGTGGAATTCCTGAGCAAGCATCCGCTGGTGGAAAGCGTAAGCCATCCGTCCCTGCCGGATCATCCGGATCACGCCCTGTACGAGAAATACTTCCCCAACGGCGGCGCTTCCATCTTTACCTTTGAAATCAAAGGCGGGCAGGAAGAAGCCTGGAAGTTTATCGACAACCTGAAGATTTTCTCCCTGCTGGCCAACGTGGCCGACGTAAAGAGCCTGGTGATCCATCCGGCTTCCACTACTCATTCCCAACTGACGGAAGCAGAACTGAAAGACCAGGGGATCTCCTCCAGCACCATCCGTCTTTCCATCGGCACAGAGCACATTGACGACATCATAGAAGATTTAGAGAATGGGTTCAAGGCTGTGGGGAAATAGATGCAAAAGAAAAAATAAGGCAGTTATGTCCGGCGGCATTATCAGTGCGGTAACAGATTACCGGCTGAAAGTCGCCGGCTTTTCTTTTACGGGAGTTGCGTTGCGTACCTGGTCCGGTACAGACGGAGCATAAAGCCGCCGCTGTGAGATAGAGACGCAGTGCAGGGCGTATTGTCATAGATAATCTGTATACAAATTATTGTAAACTTTAGAGATTTGGTATAAAATATATCCATAATAAAAGAAGGGCAGAAGTGGAAAATAGACTTTTCAGTCATCCATTTCTTTGTATGACAACCGCTGTGGAAGAAGCGGCCAGGGTCAAATCATTGCCGGCAGAAGGACAGAATATATGACGAAGAAGAATAAAATATAAAGCCGTAACACTGATTGCAGGCGATGCCGTACGTTTAAGAGCAGGAGGATCGGAAATGAACCCCACAGAGAGATTTTATTTTGACCAGAGGACCCAGGAAATACTGGAGGGCCTGACGGTTCCGTTTGCCATTTACCAGTACATTGACAAACGGGTGGTGACGGTGGCTCTCTCCCAAGGCTTTTGTGATGAATTCGGTTTTAAGAAGCTGGAAGACGCATATCGCGCCATGGACACCGATATGTATCACGGCACCCATCCGGATGATAAGCCCCGGGTGGCGGAGGCCGCGTACCGTTTTGCCGCCTTTGACGCGCCCTACGATATTGTGTACCGTACCCGGACGTTAAAAGATGAGGATTATGTTATCATTCATTCGTACGGCAGGACCATCTATCCGAAACCGGAAGTGCGCCTCTGCCTGGCCTGGTATGCCCATGAGGGCCGTTGCGTACAGGGGCAGGATATGTATGAGAGCGTCCTGAACCAGACCCTGGACCGCTTTTTGACAGAAGAGAGCCAGTACCGGGGCAGGTATTTTGACCACCTGACCGGGCTGCCCAATATGACATATTTCTATGAACTGGCCGAGGCCGGGCGTAAAAGGATGCGGGAACAGAAAACCGGTTCCGCCATTCTGTTTTTGGACCTGACAGGTCTGAAAGCATTTAACCGTCGGTACGGTTTCTCCGAGGGCGACCGTCTGATCCGCGCTGTGGCGGCTATTCTGGCAAAGCATTTCAGCAGTGAAAACTGTGCCCGTTTTGCCCAGGATCATTTCACCGTTTTCGCTCCGGAGGAGGGACTGCGGGAGCGGCTTGACGCGGTGATCAAAGAATGCGCTGAGGCAAACGGCGGGAAAACCCTGCCAATTCGAATCGGGGTCTATCCGGACCGGATCGAAGCCGTGGAGATCGGCACGGCCTGCGACCGTGCCAGAGTGGCGGCGGACATGCAGAAAAAGATCAAGGAGTCTTACTATACATTTTTTGACATGGATATGATGGCGGAGGAGAAAAACCGCCAGGAAATCATCGATAACCTTGACAAAGCCATTGAAGAAGGTTGGATCCAGGTGTATTACCAGCCCATCATCCGCTCCACCAACGGCAGGGTCTGCAATTTCGAGGCGCTGGCCCGCTGGCATGACCCGGTACGGGGTATGCAGATGCCCTCCTTGTTTATTCCGGTGCTGGAAGAAGCCATGCTGATCCATAAGCTGGACCTGTGCGTGGTAAGGCAGGTGTTGAACGGCCTGAAAGACGCCGAGAAACGATGTATACAGGCTTTGCCTGTTTCCATTAACTTTTCCCGGGCGGACTTTGACGCCTGTGACCTGGTGCAGGAGATCTGCACCCTTGTGGAGGAAGCGCAGGTTGACCGGAAGCTGGTTATTATCGAAATCACGGAAAGTATGGTGGGCAGCGATTTTGCCTACATGAAAGAACAGATCGAACGTTTCCGCGCCCAGGGGTTCCAGGTATGGATGGATGACTTTGGCAGCGGGTATTCTTCCCTGGATGTACTGCAGAGCGTTAAGTTTGACCTGATCAAGTTTGACATGGGCTTCATGCGGCGGCTTGATGAAGGGGAAAACGGGAAGGTCATCCTCCGGGAAATGATGAAGATGGCTATTTCCCTGGGGGTTGATACTATTTGTGAAGGCGTGGAAACGGCAGACCATGTCCGTTTTCTGCAGGAAATCGGGTGTTCCAAGCTGCAGGGTTTCTATTTTATGAAGCCCGCGCCGCCCGATCAGATTCTGGAAAGATACAAGGTAAAGAAACAGGAAGGCTTTGAAGACCGGCAGCAGTCCGCTTATTATGACACTATGGGACGGGTCAATCTCTATGACCTTTCCTTCCTTGCCAACGTAGACGACAGTGTTGCCAGGAAAACCTTTGATACCGTTCCTATGGGTATCATGGAATTCGACAGCGACGGCGACAAAGTTAAGTATGTCCGCAGCAACCAGTCTTTCCGGGATTTCATGAAACGGGCGTTCCGCCTGGACCTGTCTGATCCGGATCGGGAATATCCTGTTCAGAAAGGCGGCCACGGCTCCGATATCATGAAAGCCATGGAACAGTGCCGTACCAATGAAAACCGCGCATTTATTGACGAAGAACTGGAAGACGGTTCTGTTCTTCATTCCTTTATGCGGCGGATCGTGCAAAATCCCGTGAATGGAAAGGAATCCTTTGCGCTTGCGGTGCTTTCCGTCACCCCGCCGGACGAGAACAAAAAGTATGCGGAAATCGCCAAAAGGCTTCAGCAGGAAACCGTATCCTTAGGCAGGATCGCCGCCTTGTCTCCGGACTACATCGTTCTTTACATGATCGATCCCGAGACGGGCCATTATACCCAGTACGACGCCTCGAAGGCATATGAAGATGTCGGCCTGGCCAAGCTGGGCGAAGATTTTTTTGCTGATGTTCAGAAAGACTCCCCAAAGGCAATCGCTCCGGAAGATCTGGAACGGCATCTGCGGGTCCTCACGAAAGAAAACATGCTGGCTGAGATCCGTAAAGAAGGTTCCCTGATCCATAATTACCGGATGATAATGGACGGAAAACCCGTACCGGTCAGCCTGCGTGCCACGCTGATCCGGGAAAACGAAGGAGAAAAGATCATCCTCGGCATAACCAATGACGAGGAGGAATACCGGCGCAAACTGGAAAAAGCCTACAAACAGGCCAGCGGCACCGCCACCATTTATACACACATTGCCCATGCGCTGGCCCGGGGATCCACCGATCTGTACTACGTGAACATGGAAAACGGCGATTATATAGAATACCATACCGATGACGAGAAAGGCGTGCTGAATGAGGCCCGGAGGGGCACCGAGTTCTTTGAAGAAGTGAAGAAGGAAGCGAAGATTTACGTGCACCCGGAGGATCAGGAGGCCACTCTAAAAGGATTGGATATCCGGCATCTCACAGAAGCGCTTGATAAAAACAAGGTGGTTGAACTGACCTACCGCAGGATCATGGGAGACGCTACGTTCTATGTGCTGATGAAGATCTCCCGCATGGAGGACGACAAGCGTTTTATCGTCATCGCTGTTTCGGATATCGATGAACTGATGCAGAAGCGCCGGGCGGAGGAACGGATACAGGAAGAGCGTATCGTGTACGCCCGCCTCCACGCCCTTACAGGCAATTTTATCGTCGTATACGTGGTGGACCCGGAGACCGATAACTACCGTGAATTCTCTGCTACTTCCAATTATGAAGAAGGGTTTAGGCAGGCGAAGGAAGGCAATGACTTCTTTACCACCGTCCGGGAAGCGGCCCGTAAGTTTAACTATCATGAAGATTTGCCCCGGTTCCTCACGGCCTTTACCAAAGAGAACATTATGGCGGAGATCGGACGCAGCGGCATCTTTACCCTGGGTTACCGCTTTGTCATGGAAGGAAAGCCCATTCACGTGCAGCTTAAAGCCGCTATGGTGGAGGAAAAAGAAGGCCCCCGCCTGGTCGTCGGCCTCAACAATATTGACGCGCAGGTACGGCAGGAAGAGGAACTGGAAAACCGTCTGGCGCAGGCGCAGAACCTGGCCAATGTCGACGCACTGACAGGGGTCAAAAACAAGCACGCGTATTTTGCTGAGGAAGCGCGGCTGGACCATCAGATCGCGGAGCATGCCCAACCGCCGTTTGCCGTCGTGATTTTGGATGTGAACGATTTGAAGAAAGTCAATGATGAATTTGGCCATCAGGCAGGGGACCAGGTTATCCGGGATGCCAGCAAAATCATCTGCGATATCTTCAAGCACAGCCCCGTCTTTCGTATCGGCGGCGATGAGTTCACGGTAATCGCGCAGGATAAGGATTATACCCACATGGAAGAGCTGATTGGAAAAGTGAGAGATCACAATGCAGAGGCATCCCGTACCGGCGGGATCGTGATCGCCTGCGGCATGGCAAGATTTGAAAATGATGTGTGCGTGGCCTCCGTGTTTGAGCGCGCGGATCATACTATGTACGAAAATAAGACTAAGCTGAAAGCTGATAGTTGAACAGCATTCATGAACTTGCAGACAGGCTGAAGGCATAAATCGTTGTTTGATGGTGTGTTGCGCCTGGTTTTTTGCTTCAAAAAAAGTGTGTGTGGAAATAATAACTTCCCATTTAACTTAATGATTACCAAGGTGCGTTCTGGCAAAAGAGGGACGCACTTTTTTGTACACTTATTTTGTATAGTAAATAAGGCAAAAAAAGAGCCCCGAACAGGGGCTGCCAGTAAAAGGGCAGGATAAAAACGATAAGAATCCGCGTTTCTTTATGGAAGTGTTTTACGCGTGCCTTGTATTCTTTTTTAAATAGGCGATGAAGTTTTTGGGAGGGACAGGCCGGGAGAAATAATAGCCCTGCTCATAATTACAACCCATCTCTGCCAGCGTCTCCGCCATTTCTTTTGTTTCCACGCCTTCGGCCACAATTTCCATGTCCGCGTTCCGGAACATCCGGACCAGGTCCGGAAGCATGGGAGATCCTCCTTTAAAATAAGATGTGACCAGGCTTATGTCCAGCTTGACCTCGTGGATGGGAAGGTTTAAGAGGCGTACCAGGTTGGAAGTGCCCGCGCCGAAATCATCCAGGGAGAACCGCGCGCCTTTTTCCTGTAAACGGAGCATCTGTTTCTGGAGCAGCAGCCGGTTTTCCAAAGATGTCTCTGTGATTTCAAAGTCGATCATTTCCATAGAGACGTTGTGCTTTTCCGCAATGGCGGACAGTTCGGAGGCCAGCTGGTCGTTCATGCACTGGGCCGGGGAAAGGTTTACATTGATCTTCTCCAGGCCCAGCAGGTTCGGCTGTTCTGTTTCCAAAAACTCGCAGACCCGGTCAAAGACCTGCCGTCCCAGTTCCAGGATGTCGCCGGTGTGTTCCGCTACCCGGACAAATTCCTGGGGAGGGATACAGCCCAGTTCCGGATCCTTAAAGCGGGCCAGGGCTTCTGCGCCTGTTACCCTCTGTTCCCTGACGGAATATATGGGCTGGAAATACGCCTCGATGCTATGCTCTTGCAATGCTCTGCTTAAAGCGGTTTCCACCATATCCAGCCGGGAGACTCTCTGCAGGTTTTCTTCTGAAACGATTACATTTCCTTGCCGGTTCTCCACATAGGCTTTGGTAAAAATATACGCGATAAAGTCCACGGCTTTGGCGATATCCTTCGGAAACAGGTGGCTTGGCAGCGCCATGGCGGATATGGAAAGGGAGATTTCCGTATCCTCCGATTTCCAGGAATGGCCGAAATATTCCTCCATGGACCGGAGGATATTTTCTTTATCGTCTTCAAAGCGCCCCTTCCGGAAAAGCAGGAAGTCCCCGTTCCCGAAATAGAAAACATAATAACCCGGAAAACTGCGTCGCAACCACTGGCCAAAGATGTCAAGACAGCTGCTCAACTGCTGATGGCCGTACAGGTTTTTGGCAGACATGTAATTGTGAATGGTAGCGACGATGCAGTGGAAAGGCGTGCCTGATACTAGGTATTCCGTGCCGATCTTTTCAAAGGCGTCCTTGTTGAACAGATGCGTCTTCTTATCCCGGTACAGGTCCGGGTTCTGGGCCGAAAGGTAAATGAACAGGATGGCCAGGATGCTGAAATAGCTGGTGACCAGCGTGTTGATGAACTGCTTGCGGAGCAGGATGCCGGCGATGAGCACCATGTTATATTCCAGCATGCTCAGCTTCAGCCGCAGGTCAAGATGTTTCCACCGCAGGAAAACGCATAACAGGGAAACTGCGATGTAAAAGTATGTACAGAAGTAAATGATGGGATATATTTCGCAGTTGTAGTAACCCTTTTCCGGTGAGAAATGGAAAATGGTGGCGGTCCAGGGGGTGGAGAGGATCAGGAGGACCGCAACCAGAGCCGGGATATGGGTCAGGTAGGAGACCCATTTGCCCAGGGCACGGTAACCGTTACATTCCACCGCCGTATAATCGTACAAGGTCCAGCCCCGGATGATGAAACCCAAAAAATAACCCTGGTTCACCAGGTACATGAGCCATAAGGGGTATTCCGTCCAGATTTCGTTCATTTCACAGGAAATCAGATCAAAGGCGGTCATGGCCAGATTGGCGATCATGACTCCCAGAAAACTGTAACTGGAACGGATGGGGAGATTCTTCCGGAAACAGTAAAAAAGCAGCAGGATCAGCTGGATGGGAATGGCTGCAAGAGCGTAATCGTAATTATACTGGCTTAGCCATTGGAACATGGGTGTCCTCCTTTTTGGGATACTCTTTTCAGTGGCTTTGTCGGTAACAGTGCAGTCATTTCTGCGGCAGTAACATGACAAAGGGTTTCGTAGATTTTAATAATAATTATAGTTTATATTAAATGAAACTAATTGCTGATTTTATTCCGATTTCGCTTTTATTCTATATTATGTAAGCAATCAACGTCAAGAAATATTTTGTGTAAACTTTTGGCCTGTTAATTAAGCCGTAGATTTTTCAGCGGCTATTTTGTTATAATTAAAATAAAAACGAACTATTGCGAAGAATTTTTCTGTAAAGCGTTAATCATCTTCAATTGATGGCAATTATCAGTTTTTTTGTAGCCAGGAGGTATTGTTATGCCGGAATTGCCGGCAGTGAGGAGAGATAACCGGAAAACACGAAGACCGGCAGGAGGGGAGATTATGTCAAAATTAGTTGTAGTTGTCCAATGTGAATTAGTGACACGGCGCTGTTCCGGATATAACTGCATGAAAGCTTTTACCAACCGTAGCGGGCAGATGACCGGCTATCCGGAGGATACACGTTACATGACAATCAACTGTGGCGGCTGCTGCGGTGCCGGCGTGGATGTAAAGATTGAAAATCTGGAAAAACGGCTGGCAGCTAATGAAGAGAAGAAAGAGGATGTGACGGTTCATCTTTCAACCTGTATCTGCACGGAAAATCATCACCGTCTGCCCTGTCCTTTTAAGAATTATCTGAAGAAAACCATTGAACGCCGAGGCTTTCCTGTGATTGAAGGCACTTACATTTCCAAAACGGCGGCGCACCGCAGGTCGGAAGGCATTTATAAAGGATGGGATAAGTAACGTCAGTTGCGTCTAAGCGCAGGCCTTTGCCCAAAACCGGTCGGCGACGTGGACGTGACCTTTGAAATACTGAAATAGCATATTTTCGACGTGAGAGGCACGTCACCCAAAAGATAATGCGGAGATAAGGTATGTATAGTGAACAGGATTTAAAATACGCGGCGGAATTCCGGGATGAGATCCATAAGGAAGCTTTGGCGAAGGTCAGAGCAGTTTATCCTGATGCCGGTTCTGTCGTTGACCGTTATCCCGTGGAGGATTATTTCCAGGAAGTCTGGGACTATCCGGGAAAATGGTATACGGTGGTTGCGACACCGGAAGGAACCGGAGGCCGGAAGGCCCTGGTTGAAATCATTGTACGCGAAACGCTGGACTATTACCGAAGTACGGGAGCCGCTTATACAGATGATGTATTTTACCGGCTGATTGCAGAATATCCGGATATTGTCTGTGACTACTGTCTCGTAAATGCTGCAAATCGATATGCAAAAACAAATGGCGTTTTTCCTTACCGTGGAGTTGATTCACACCGTCTCGCTTTGGACTGCGCTGCCCGCGAACTTTTTGCGGACGGTGAGGAGTGGTCTTACGATCTGAGGGACGCAAGATGTAGAAAACTCAAAAGCAAGGCACTGTTCGCTCCGGCCGCCTCGGACGAATGGCTGAATTACCGGAAAGCGTTTCTTTGTCCGCCTCACGGAAATTCCTATACGGACAGCGATTTCGAGCGGGTTAACGCTGTCTTGTTTCCGGGTGGAGTGGCCGAACTGGAAGTTTACAGATGGACGACGGACTGGTCGGAGTACTTCGATGAAGGTCACGAATGGTGGGGCGCGCTGTGCCTCACTGTTTACGACAAAACGCTTGACCGTTTCGTCGTTATCATGGCGTCGGCAACCGATTGACAACTAACAATTTGTGTATATAGAAAAAAAGTGAGTTTAGTTTTTCTAAGATAAGCGTGGAGTTTAAGGAGAGGTGCGTTTGCTGAATTTTGAAATGTATGCTTCCGGCTTGATGTCTCATGCCGGTCCGATTTTTTGCGTTTTCCTGGCGGCTTTTCTCCAGTCGATTACAGGGTTCGGCCTGGTCATGGTAGCCGCACCGCTGCTGATGTTTTTTTATGAACCGAAACTTACCATCATCATCATGTTCTTTTTGGCAGGCTGCGGCAACAGCGTACAGCTCCTGCTGCTTTGGAAACAGGTTCACTGGCAGCGCATTGCGGAACTGGCCTGCGGAGCTCTGGCAGGCATACCTTTGGGATTGGTGATTTTTCGCCAGCTGCCGGGTACCGGATTAAAGGTAGTGGTCAGTATTGCCATCCTTTTTACCCTTGTAACCATGGAACTCGGTCGCAAGCGATTTGAGGAAACCAGGAAAAATACGATTCTTACGGGTGTCCTGGCAGGTATCATGGCCATGACGACCGGTATGGCAGGACCGCCTCTGGTATTGTATTTTGCCTACACTTCGATGCCCCAGAATGTGTTCCGGGCTACTTGCATAGCGTATTTCTTTTTCAGCAACACGTGTTCTCTGGCCGCTTTATGGATTACAGGGGTTCCTCTTGGTGAGGCTACAGGTGAGTTTGTTTACCTGTTGCCAGGCCTTGCCTGCGGTATCGCCCTTGGGTATTGGGCGTTTCCCCATATGCCAAAGCAGCTGATTCGGAAAATCATCATAATTCTTTTATATGGAACTTGTATTTATAATATCAAAGCTCTGTAATATAAGATATATAAGTAAAGGGGGTTTTACTGTGATTTCAATTCGTAATGCAACGCTGGCAGACGCGGAACGGCTGGTAGAGATATATGACTATTACGTAAAAAATACGGCAATCACTTTCGAGTATGATACGCCTTCGCCTGCCGAATTCAGAACCCGTATTGAGAAGACAATGGCACGGTATCCCTATCTTGTGATCCAAAAGGACGGGCGGATCGAAGGCTATGCTTATGCGGACGTATTTAAAGGCAGGGCTGCCTATGACTGGTCTTGCGAGATGAGCATTTATCTTGATCGTAACACACAAAAATGTGGCTTGGGACGGATACTTTACGAGGCGCTGGAAACGGAACTGAAGAAGATGGGAATCCTTAATCTGTATGCCTGTATAGGCTATCCGGAAACAGAAGACGAATACCTGACAAGGAATAGCGCCGGTTTTCATGCTCATCTCGGTTACATAAAAGTTGGCGAGTTCCATAAGTGCGGTTACAAATTCGGGCGCTGGTATAACATGATCTGGATGGAAAAGACGATTGGAGAGCATAAAAATAACCAAAGACCAATAACAAACTATCCGGATTTATAATACTATAAATATTAAAGAGGAATACTGCGAGGTTAACTGCAATGAAAATAGATGAAGATTGGATCCGTGCTCATCTTCCTGAGGACTGTGCGAATGAACCGATTGATGTTTTTTCGTGCTATTATCTGGACGGTCTGACAGCGATGTCGGAAGGGGAACGCGGCGGTCCGGATACAGTTGTCTATGAGGCCGAAAACGAAGAGGATCTGCGGTACTGGCAGTTGGAAAATATCTGCCATTTCGTTGGCAAAGCAGATCAATCAAAAACCTGGCGGTATTACCGGCATCATGCCGAAGACGGAAGATGGCTGTATGTCGAACACAGGCATTATGATTACAACGCGATCGAAGATTCGAGGTTGCCGGGCTTTGAGCGCTTCCTGCAGAATCTTAAGTACGGTTTCCCGTATGACCGCTGGGAGAAGAAGGTTAAGGAGTATGTCCGTCTTATGAATTTCTGGTATACGGCACCGCACTGGGATTATGACAGGGACAGGCTTTGCTTTATTGAAATCAGCGATTCAAAGGAACACGACGACCACAGTAATATCATTGAAGAGCCCAGACCCGGTTCCATCATTGAGGTTGTAGATTAGTAAAGTGATTTGTCATTGTTCATTACGGATACAAACCGGTGTTAATCGGAGAAGAATTGCGGGCATGATGAAAAAAATATTATCGGTTTTATTATTGTTGGTGTTGTTTTCAAGTATAACATTTGCGGCTTCCATCCCCCTTCGCGGCGTCGTCGAAGGGTTTTACGGAAAAGAGTGGACTGCTGAAGAACGCGCAGATGTTCTCGGATTCTGCCAGAGCAACAATCTGAACGCCTACATCTACGCGCCTAAGGATGACCCATATCACCGCATGAAATGGCGCGAACCTTACCCCGCTGGCAAACTTGTTGCGTTGGGAAACCTGGTTGCCGTCGCGCGGCAAAACAACGTTCGGTTTATCTTTGCGGTGTCGCCCGGTCTCGACCTCAACTATCATGGCGCGAAGGGCGAGGAGGATTTTGGTCTGTTGATGAGCAAGCTCGACGCCATGTATCAAATTGGGGTGCGCGACTTTGCGATTTTCTTCGACGATCTGAAGGACCAAAACAATAAACATCACGAGAGCGGCAAGGCGCAGGCCGGCCTTCTCAACCGCGTGCAAAAAGAGCTGCGCGGGCGGTATAAGGACGTTGCTTCGCTGCTAACCGTTCCGACTGAGTATTATCGCTTTGATATGCTGGGCGCTTCCGGCGAAGCCACCGATTATACGAAAGATTTCGCTGCCACTTTAAATAAAGAGATTATCGTGCTGTACACCGGCGACGGAGTCGTTTGCGACGGTATTTCAGATGAGGATTTTCAGGCTGCCAATGAAATTTATGGTCGCAAACTCGGTATTTGGTGGAACTATCCTGTGAATGATTACGATGTGACGCCGGACAGCATACGCAACCGCAAACGCAAAGTCAGGCGCAACGCCAAACTTGCGCTGGGAGCGATTGAGAAATTGCCAGCTTCTAATGCACCGGCGATTTTCTTTAATCCGATGTCGCAGTACAATATGTCAAAAATTGCTCTTGCAACGGGCGCAATCTACGCAGATGATCCGGTTGCTTACGATGCTTCGCAGGCCTGGGATAAAGTTTTGAAGGAACAATTTGGCGGATTGGCCCCTGCGATGAAAATTTTCGCTGCACATTCCCGCCACATGGAAAATTCCTGGGCGAAATGTGGAGCGGACGACGCCCCCGAATTTGCAGAGGCTGTTGAACCTGTTATGAAGTCGGCGCGTTTAAATCAAAGCGTTACAGGCATCGCAGAACTGTCGCGTCAAATTGACGGGATGGAAAAAGCCGCCGGCTTGTTGCTGAACAAGTTACCACCGCAATATCTGGCGGAGTGCAAGCCACAGCTGAAACAGTTCAAGCGTATCGCGCAGGCGGACAGGCTGGCTTTAAAATCCTTGCAGGATAAAAAAACCGACCCGCAGTTAAAGGTTCTGCGCGACAGGATTTATAAAAACGCGCCTAAGGCGATTTTGTCAGAAAAAGCCGCACTAAAATTCATTGACGACACAATCGACTTGTTCGGCAAAAATAAGGAAACACTGATTAATTTGTCTGCACGCTAGCCGGCGCTTTTTGTGAATGACTGCGTTACTGTCTCTAGACGCAGCCCCGCTGCGCCTTCGAGCCACTTCCTTGTCATTCGCAAAAAGCGCTCGGCCATCGCACAAACTCATTTAATCAGTGTTTCCATAAGAAACGTTGAACATGAAATACAGTTAATTACAGCTTTAAAGTTTTATATAATTTCAGGAGGGGCCGTTGCGAAATAAAAATAAACTAAAGTGGATCGCCCTTATCAGCTTAATCACAGGCATCATTGCAGTGGGATACGCTATAGGGGCATATTTTACAGACTATGCTTTGAAGCGCGGCAATGATGCTGATCCGCTGGCGCCGCCGGCTGCCTGTGTGAGTATTCACGACAAGAGCCGGGAAGTTCCCGCTTTGCCCAAAGCATCAGCAGAGAAGTGGAATGCAATCTCAGCAGATGGCAGACGCCTGGCAGCGATCCGTTATTTCCCCCAAAATCCGGGTAAACGCTGGGTTATTCTCGTGCATGGTTATGGCCGGGATCAGCGTTATGTAAGAGACTATGTGGACGCGTATCTGGAAAAAGGATATCAGGTTTTGACACCGGACCTCTGTGCTTCCGGGGAAAGCGAAGGCAAGTATATTACTATGGGGGTAAAAGAAAGCGGGGAAGTGGTCCGTTGGACTGCAAAAATCAAAGAATACGACCCTGATGCCGGAATCGTGCTGCACGGTGTGTCCATGGGTGCCGCCACGGTGCTGATGGCCGCAGGCAGAAAGGATATACCCGGTCTTGCGGCCGTCATAGAAGATTGCGGCTATACCAGCGCCTATGCGATGTTTTCCAACCAGTTAGGCGTTCTCTTCGGACTGCCGGAGTTTCCTATCATGGCCTTCGTTGATGTGGTCAGCGGCCTGAAAACAGGAGCCAAAGTGTCTGAAGCCGCGCCCCTGAAAGCGGTGCCGCACATCAAGGTACCTGTGTTATTCATCCATGGCGCTGCCGATACGCTGGTTCCGCCTGCTATGATGGAGGAGCTGTTTGCTGCCTGCAGAGTGAAGAAAGGCAGGCTTATCGTTGAGAGGGCAGGGCATGGCGATGCGATGATAACAGACAGGGATAGATATTGGAAATGCATTTTTGAATTTTTATCAGTATACGAATGAAAGGGAATGACAAATCATGCTAATGCAGGCACTTCTACACCTGTTTTGATGTAACAAGGTATAAGTAGTTGCAGCCGATCGCAAAAATCCTGGCACAAAACGGGTTTACGGAAATATCGATTTAATATTTTCGTTCATGGGGAGGTATAAGCAAGATGAATAGAAAAAGTAAGCTTGTTAAAAAAATACTGGCGGGTTTTGCTGTGGGAATCGTGGTGGCAGCAGTCAGCAGTGCCATCCCTTCTGCCGAAGCGTGTACTACGACGATTGTGACCAAGGGGGCCTCTGCCGATGGCAGCGCCTATGTGACCCATTCCAACGACTCTTTTTCCAGCGATCCCAGCATCGTGTATGTTCCTGCCAAGGACCATCCTGCCGGTTCCATGCGTAAGGTATATCCTTCCGCCATCGCCTGGGATGACTACCCGGAGTATAACTGTATGTCTAACCCGCGGCTGGTGGCGCCGGAACGGGCGCCCGGCTACGATTATCCCAGTTTGAAACCGACAAAGCCTTTGGGCGAGATTCCCCAGGTACCCCATACCTATGCTTATTTTGACAGCGATTACGGCGTGATGAATGAAAAAGGACTCATGCTGGGTGAATGTACCAACAATTCCCTGCATCTGGAATACCTGGAGCCCAAAGAGGGGCGCGGCATCTTTTACGCCTCCGAGTTGGGCCGGGTGGCGCTGGAACGCTGCGTTACCGCCCGGGAAGCCGTCCGTTTGATGGGCAGCCTGATCGATACGTACGGGCTGTGGGGCACCGGCGAAACGCTGCTGGTGGCGGACCGGGATGAAGGCTGGGTGCTGGAGATGCAGCCGACGCCTTCCGGCAAGGGCGGCTTCTGGATCGCCCAGCGGGTGCCGGACGGGGAGTTCTTTGTGGCTGCCAACCAGTTCCGGATCCGCGCCATCAAAAAGGACGATCCTGACCAGATTTTCAATCCGCGCCTGCCGGACATGCTGAAGGAAGTCGGGTGGGCTGCCTATGATAAACAGGGTAACATGGACTGGGTACGTTCTATGAAAGCTGCGGAAGATTTTCATCCGTACTTTGCCCTGCGCCGGGTGTGGCGGGCCATGAGCCTTGTGGCTCCTTCGGCGAAGCTGCCCGCTAAAGTGAAGGGCTGGGATACGGAGCGTTATCCGTTCTCTGTCCGTCCGGATCATCCGCTGACGCTGAAGGAAATCATGGACCTGCACCGGGATGCCTACGAAAATACCGCCTTTGACCGCAGGGCAGGGGAAAACGCGGGTCTTTTTGCCTCGCCTTACCGGTATGGAGGTAACAAGTGGGAACGTTCTATCACGTCCCGTAATATTGCGTATACCTGGATCGCCCAGACAAAAGACAACCTGCCGGCCCCGGTCTGCTGGCTTGCCGTGAACGCGCCGGCGGAAAGCGTCTTTATCCCGCTGGCGGTAGCGCCGTTGCCTGCAGCCTATGAAAAGTCTGACCGGAACAAATACGACCCGGCGAAAGCCTGGTGGATCTCCGGTCAGGTTACTCTTCTGACAAGGGGTTACTACAGCGTATTCTCTCCCGAGGTGCGGACTGCTGCCGCCAAGGAAGAACAGCGGGCCGCCAAATTGGTGGAAGCTTCCTCTTCCCAATCCCCGGAAGCTTTCGCCCAGACGCTGCGTGAAAACGCGGAGCGTACGCTGGCGGCATGGAAAACCCTGTACGGAAACCTTCTTGTTTCCCACGATGCGGACCACCGCATCGACTACGATAAAACGCAGTCGGGCCGTCTGAAAGCAGACAAGGTTATGAAATATTAAGAGCAAAATAATATCGTAACATAGGAAAAGCGAAGTTGCGGAAATAATGCAGCAGTTGCTTGCGCGGTACAACGGCAAACCAAAAGTGACGGTAAACGATATTATCGGTTGACGGGCAGGACACGTTTAAGCAGTTACTGGAAATGTTTGAGGTTGCCTTTGCATAATGCAAATTCGCCTGCGTCAGAAATGGTGCAGACGAATTTTTCATGCTATAATTTACACAGACGCAACTTGTAAATGAGAATGCGGGATGGAATTGCAGAGGTGACGTTATGCCGGAATTACCGGAAGTGGAGCAGGTGAGATGCTCACTGCTTCCCCATATTAAAAATGAAAAAATCTGTAACGTGGAGATTCGGCTGCCCCGTATGGTCGTGCATCCCACAGTGCCGGAGTTTATTGCCGGTGTGGAGGGACAGGTCATTACGGATGTGCGGCGAAAGGGAAAGTACCTGATGCTGCTGCTGAATAACGGACAGTACATCCTGGCGCATCTGCGGATGACAGGGGCAATGCTGATCTGCCCTCATGACGGGAAGGAACCGCCTTTTGCAAAGATTCGTTTCGTACTGGCAAATGGAAAGGATATGTGGTTCACCGATATCCGGACCTTTGGAACAATGAGTCTCTGCGGCGGGAATGATGTCTGGCAGGACAAAGGATTTGCTGCGCTGGGGCCGGAACCCCTGAGCCCCGGGTTTACGGAAGCGAACCTGCGTGAGAAGTTGAAAAAGAGTCATCAGATGGTAAAGTGTTTTATTCTCGATCAGCATAAGATTGCAGGGATGGGGAACATTTACGCCGATGAAGCGCTGGCTGCAGCGGGCATCCGCCCCACACGTTACAGCGACGCGCTGACAAAAAAGCAAGTCCATGTTTTGTATGAAGCCATCAATCAGGTAATCGCCCAGGGACTGCGTAACCACGGCACAACGTTCCGGAATTATCAGGATGCGGACGGATTGATGGGGAACAATAAAGACTACCTCCTGGTGTATGGACGGAAAGGCCAGCCCTGTACAAAATGCGGAACGCTGCTAAGGAAGATTAAAGTGGCCGGACGGGGCAGCGTTTACTGTCCGCACTGCCAGAAGTGAGTACAGATAATCGGAAAACATGAAGACCGGCAGGAAGGGATATTAGAAAGCGGATGTTTATATGTCAGTTTATTATTTACCGCTGATCGGCTTTTTGGCCGGGATGCTGATCATATCATTAGGTGGCGGCGGCGGGGCTGTCTACGTCGGTGTGCTTACAGGCTTGTGTGGTATTGCACCAGATGTGGCGGCTTCGGTTTCCCTGGCGACGGCGATTCCGACCACGCTTATGGGAGCATTCAGTCACTATCGGGCAGGAAATGTGAATTTTCATCTGGCATTGCATGTGCTTGCCGGGACTGTTGTGGGAAGCGTGATTGGTTCCCTGTGTTCTGGAATGCTGCCGCTGCGTTTTTACAACAAGCTGACGGGCCTGATTTTGCTGATCCTTGCCCTGCAGATGGCGTGGAACTGCTTTTATCCGCCTAAAAGGGAAATCAAAGACGCTGTTTCATTGACAGTCGGTGATAAACTGAAGGCCATGGGCTTTGGTTTGTTTGGCGGCGTCATGTCCGGGCTGCTGGGTGTTACCGGCGGCGGACCGATTACCGCAGGTCTGTTTGTATTAGGCTGTACACCGCTTCATGCGGTAGGTACTTCGGTCTTTGTCATCTGCGGTATGTCGCTGGTTGGCTTTTTTATGCATTTGTCGTTAGGGCATATGGACTGGCACCTGGTGAGGCTGCTGCTGTCCGGTACATTGGTGGGGGCATTTGCCGGACCCTGGCTTATGTCCAGATTAGACAGGCAGAAGGTGAACCGGTACCTGCGTCCGCTGGTGGCGGTTATTAATCTGGTACTTGCGGTGCTGATTTTGATGAAATAAGGAGAGGAACCATCATGGGCTACTGCACATGGGCAGGCATGAACGAAGCCAACAGAATATACCACGATACCGAATGGGGCATCCCGGTACATGATGACCGGCACATGTTCGAGCACCTTACGCTGGAATGCCTGCAGTGCGGCCTGAGCTGGGATCTGATGCTGAAGAAGCGTGAAATCTTCCGGCAGTGCTTTGACAACTTCGACTATGATAAAATCGCCTCCTATGACGATACGGATGTGACGCGCATTCTGAATACGGAAGGCATGATCCGCTCCCCGCGAAAAGTGCAGGCGGTGATAAACAATGCCCGGTGTTACCGGAAGGTGCGGGAAGAATACGGAAGCTTCTGCGCTTACATCTGGGGCTTTTCCGGCGGCAAGACAATCCTGTACCAGGGGCACGACGTGGGAACGATTCCGGTCAGCAACGGTCTCTCTGTCAGGATCAGTAAAGATCTGAAGAAGCGGGGCTTCAAGTACGTGGGCGCAGTTACGATCTACTCCCACCTGCAGGCCTGCGGGATCATCAACGACCATGATAAGGATTGCCCATGCTATCGGAAGATCAATGAGGTGTATCCGACTGTCAGCAAGCAGCGGGATCACGAGGTAAAATGAGTATGAAAAATCGCGCAGGAAAATAAAAAACAGGAAGGCGATGAGAATTCGTCTCCCTGTTTTTAATTGTATTAACCTGCGCCCGGTTTCTACCTAAACTGCCATCATAATAGGGACTTCATTGTCCAACACTGGCAATGTGGATTTCTTCCGTAACGCCGGCGACGTGGACGTGACCTTTGAGTTGCTGAAGGAGTAAACGTTATAATATATTAGGGAACATATTTGCTTGTAATGTGGTGGAATGTTCCCTGATTTTGTCTTGACATTTAGGGAACATTCCACTATAATCAACAGAAAAATGTTCCCTAAAACGGAGGACGCTTTCATGTCTGTATTTGATGAGGTCCAGGCAGCTCTTCGGGAAAGAGCGGATCTGAATGCACGGCTTTCACTGATCCCTTATGAAGGTACACCTGAAATCAAACAAGTGAATGGCCAGAAATACCTGTATACACGCAAACGTGTAGGAAGCAAGGTTACTTCGACCTATGTCGGCGCATACTCTGATGAACTTTATCAGTTGCTTCTTCGAAACACACGGGAAGCGCGGGAACTCCGAAAGCAGCTTCGAAAACTGAAAAAATCGCTTGCAGAACTGGGGTATCAGGGAGGCGAGATTCCTCCCCGTGTGATTCAGAATCTGGATTTTGCCAGAGCCAATATGAAAGCTAACATCTATGATCAGGCTGTTCTGGAGGGCGTCGCCACATCGTTCCCGCAGACAGAGGAGATCATAGATAACGGAAAAGTAAACGGCATGACAGCATCTGACGTCCAGAAGATCCTGAACCTGAAGCACGCCTGGGAATTTATATTAGATCCGGACGTGATACAGGCAAAAAGCGATTACTACGTCCTCTGTCACATCGCCCGTCTGGTCAATGAAGGCTTTTTCGCCGACGGCGGGAGGATCCGTGGAGTTCCCGTAACGATCGGCAGCTCTTCCTATATCCCTCCTCTCCCGATAGAGTTTGAGGTCAGGGAAAAGATTGAGGGCATTCTGCAGTCGGATCTGGACGATATCGACAAATCGGTCCAGCTCTGTCTTTATACAATGAAGATGCAGGTATTTATTGACGGAAACAAACGGGCTGCTGTGATTTATGCAAATCATTTTCTGATTGCCCATGGGCAGGGATTTCTGGTAATTCCTGAGGCACATGTTTCTGAGTTCAAAAAGCTGCTTGTAGCCTACTATGAAGGACAAGATGCAGGAATTATTACGGCATTTCTGAAAGAGAACTGCTGGAAGACGTTTTAACAAATTAGCAAGGGAGGAACGGAGAAATGGCATCGTTTGTGATTGATTCAGAATTATTCCGTGACCAGTACGGCACCGAAGAAATGAGACGGGTTTTTTCCGACAGGCAGCTGATCCAGAACTGGATGAACGCGTGGGTGGCGCTTTCCGCCGCGGAAGCAGAGCTGGGCATCATTCCCAAAGAAGCGGCGGAGCAGATTAAAAGCTGTGCCAAAGCGGAAAATATGGATATGGATACGGTCCGTAAAGGCTTTTTTACTACATCCCATCCGCTGATGCCCCAGATCCGCGAGTTTGAACGGGTGTGCGGCAAGGAAGCGGGCGAGTGGATCCACTGGGGCGCCACCACACAGGATATCATGGACACGGCCGTGGTTTTACAGATCAAAGATGCCCAGGCGATTATCGAAAAGCACGTAAAGGAACTGCTGCGCCTTGCACTGAAGCACGCCGTTGCCAATCGCGACGTAACGGCGGCAGGCCGAACCCACGGCCAGCACGCGGTACCCATTACGCTGGGTTATAAAATCGCCATATGGGCCAACGAGTTCGGTCGACATCTGGAACGGCTGGCGCAGGGCAGGGAGCGCTATCTTGTGGGCGAGCTTTCCGGCGCGGCAGGTTCCCTGGCATCGTTATATGAAAAAGGGCTGGAAGTACAGGATCGCTACTGTAAGAACCTGGGCCTCAATACGCCTGTCATCACCTGGCATGTGCAGCGGGACGGCTTTGCGGAATTCGCTTCCATCGTTTCCATGATTGCAGGCACCGTGGGTAAGATCGCCAACGAGTTTATCAACCTGGAGCGGACGGAGATCTGCGAGCTGGAAGAAGGCTTCACCATGGGCAAGATCGGTTCCAGCACCATGCCCCACAAACGGAATCCCATGGTCTGCGAGAACATCCTGGCCACCTGCCGCATCGTGCAGGCCAATGCGAACCTGGCTTTCGGCGCCATGATCCAGGAACACGAAAGGGACATGTCCTTCTGGCAGACGGAGTGGAGCTACATTCCGCAGATCTGCATCATGCTGGACGGCGCCATGGTCATGCTGAAGCAGATTTTGGAAGGCATGATCGTCCGGAAGGATCACATTCAGCGGAATTTGTATATGACCAAAGGCCTCATCGTGTCGGAACGGGTGATGCTGACCCTGGGCAAATACATCGGACGGCAGACGGCTCACGATGTCGTTTACGAAGCTTCTATGAAAGCTTTTGAGGAAGACACACTGCTGGGCGATATCCTGAAACAGGACGAACGGGTGACCTCCCGTATCCCTGCGGAGGTACTGGAAGAAGTGCTGGAGCCTATGAATTACACCGGCAGCTGTGGCAAAATGGTAGACCAGGTCGTGGCAAAGTGGGGGAATGTCTGAAACAGGCAACTGTTGCTAAAATGGTGATTTTCACGTAAGCGCTGTGACAGCCCGCTCGAACAAAACAGTAGGCATTTGCGAACGATGTGTTACTACAATACAGACATACAGACTATGACTCATAATAAATAAAAGGGTCAGGTTATGGAACCTGCTCTGCGACTGGAGTTGCGAAATTTTTCTGGTCATTGCGATGACCAGAATCGTTTTTAGCAGTCATTCATCTTTTACCGTAAAACGGAAGTAACGGTAGCGCACGTACCCAAAGATTGGATTGTATTTGCGTGTCAGCAGGCGCGCAAGTTTGCGTTTCCCCTCGGGCGTTACGCGGCGTTCTTTCCGGGACAGTTGAAGCCTCATGTCTTCCGTTTTCCGTTTTATGGCCTGCTGCAGGAACTCTTTCAGCAGCTTCCGCATCCGCTTGTCCGGCACCCAAACATAGACGGGCTGCTTTGCATCTTTGACTCGTACGTTGGAACGCCAGATGAACTGCACGAGTTCGGACAGGGCGTACACATCGTTATGGAATGCCAGTTTTGGATTATTTTCCGCCTTTGCCCGCTGTTTCAGGAAATTCACGCAGGTTACATCAAAATAACGATTGCATAGATAAGCCACCCCGATACAGTTACTGTAATCGTTGGTGGCTTTTGTGTTGCAGGGAAGGAAACGTTTCAGGGACGGATAGTACCGGCCGTTGCTGTCCAGCATATCTTTGTAGGCAGTGAAAACAGTAAACATGAAGGTTTCGCTGCGCACGCCGTGAGCCTTCATAAAACCGTAGGCATTGCGGAACTGCCGTTTCAGCTTTTTCAGCCCGGCCCGGTCATACCGGTCTGCAATTTCTGCTGCAGTGAAAGTAATATAAATATAAATGAAAAAGCGGGAGTTATATACATGACAAAGATAGACGCAACAACGATTATCCATCGACATAACGCCAAAGAATTCATCACAGATTACTGGACAAAACGTGCGCCAAAGTTTAAAGAATTGCGCAGGGAGGAACTGCGCAGCGAAAAGATGAAGCAGTGGCAGGACGAGATCTGCCGACACCTTCCAACCCAAAAACCGCTGAAGATTCTGGACATCGGCTGCGGCGCCGGTTTTTTCTCTATTTTGCTGGCAGAAAAAGGTCATGAAGTGACGGGAATCGATCTGACGGAATCTATGGTTCAGGAAGCTGTCCTGCTGGCGAAGGAAGAACACTCTCCCGCCTTACGTGAAATGCGCAGACGCAGCGGAAGCGCTAAAGATGATTTATAAGGGCGGAAATATAGCTAAGTAACTGATATAATACATAAAAGAAGCTATGATTTGACAGCCGCAGAGTTATCTGCGGCTGTTTTGTGTTATAATATAAAAGTAATAAGAAAACGACAGGTTGGTGTTTATCGAGTTGAGTGGTTTGGGAATTTGCTGCGATAAATTTGAATTAGTAGAGGTAAGGCAATGGATAGAAAAGGATTAACAACCGCGGAAGCGCTGGAGATGGCTAAAAAGGGAAGAAACGTACTCACCCAGGGAAAGAAGAAGAGCCTCTTTTCCATAGTTCTGGAGCAGTTTGCCTCGCCGCTGCTGCTTCTGCTGGTGGCCGCGTCGGTCATTTCCATACTGACCGGGGAGGTTGTGGACGGCATCATCATCATTGTGGTAGTGCTGGCCAATGTCATCATCGGCACCGTGCAGGAAATTTCGGCGGAGAAATCCGTGGAAGCGCTGAAACGCATCAATGCGTCCACGGCCGTGGTGATCCGGGACGGCATGGAGACGGAGATTCCCGCGGCGGACCTGGTGGAGGGCGATTACGTGATCCTGGAGGCAGGACGCGTGGTGCCTGCGGACCTGGCGCTGGTGCAGACAAGCTCCCTGAAGGTCAATGAATCGGCCCTGACGGGGGAGAGCGTGGCGGTGGAGAAGGACTGCAACGAACAGAGCGATGAGAAGACGCCCCTCGGCGACCGTAAGGATAAGGCTTTCATGTCCACCTTGGTGGAGTACGGCCGCGGCGAAGGCGTGGTGGAAAAGATCGGCGACCGTACCGAGATCGGCAAGATTTCCGGCATGCTTCATAATATCGAGAAGCAGGAGACGCCGCTGCAGAAGAATCTGGACAGCATCTCCAAGGTGCTGGGTATCGCGGGCGTGGTGCTGTGTATCGTGATGTTTGCCTGCCAGATCTTTATTTACCGTACGCCTGTCATCGAAACGCTGATGATCTCCATCGCGTTTGCCGTGGCGGTGATTCCGGAAGGGCTTGCCACCGTGGTAACGCTGGTGCTTACGGCCGGCATTCAGGAAATGAGCAAGCGCAACGCCATCGTCAAGCAGATCCACGCGGTGGAAACCCTGGGCGCGGTGAATGTGATCTGTTCGGATAAGACGGGCACCCTGACCCAGAACCGGATGACGGTGGTGAAATGGTATCTTTCCGGCGAGGTGACGGAGCCGGAAGAGCTGCCAGAGGACAGTAAGGTTTTCGCCAGGCTTCTGGAAGGATTCCTGGCCTGTAACGACGCCAAGTATTCCGAAGAGACCGGCGAGGAGATCGGCGATCCCACGGAAACTGCGTTCATCAAGTACGCGAAGGATAATAAGCTGGGCTATTACGATATCATGTCCGGCATTACCCGGTTTGACGAGATCCCCTTTGATTCCGGACGGAAGATGATGACTACCCTGGACCGGGTGGAACGGGATGGCGAAATTAAGAATATTTCCTATACGAAGGGCGCCATTGATTCCGTTATCGTGAGATGCGACCGCATTCTGGACGAGGACGGCATACGGGAGATCACCAACGAGGACGTTGTCCAAGCCACCCAGTCGGCGGATATCATGAGTGCCCAGGCGTTGCGTGTGCTGGCCCTGGCGTACCGGGAAGGGGATACCGTTCCTCAGGAAAAGGATATGATATTCGTGGGGCTGGGCGCCATGATCGACCCGCCTAAGGAAGGCGTGCGGGAAACCGTGGACGAATGCCATCACGCGGGCATCGACGTGGCCATGATCACGGGCGACCACAAAATCACGGCCTTTGCCATCGCCAAGGAGCTGGATATTGCCACGGACATTTCCCAGAGTATTTCCGGCGCGGAGATTGATGAGATGGATCCAGAGGAATTTAAGAAGAATGTACTGGATTACCGCGTCTTCGCCAGAGTGTCTCCGGAGAACAAGGTGCAGATCGTGCAGGCGTTCCAGTCCCACGGCAAGATCTGCTCCATGACGGGGGACGGCGTCAACGACGCGCCTTCCCTGAAAGCGGCGGACATCGGCGTGGCCATGGGCATCGGCGGTACGGAAGTGGCCAAGGATGCCGCGGAGATGATCCTGGTGGACGACAATTTCATCACCATCAAGAATGCCGTGATGGAAGGCCGGAACCTGTTCAATAATATCAAGAAATCGGTGGTGTACCTGCTGCGGTCCAATTTCGGTGAGGTGGTGCTGATGGCGTCGGCCATCTTCGCGGGCCTGTCCTCGCCCCTTTCCACCATCCAGATCCTGTGGGTGAACCTGCTTACGGATACGGCGCCTTCCCTGGCCCTTGGCATGGACGTGGGTTCGGACGCCGTCATGAACGAAAAGCCCAGGGACGTAAAGGCCGGCATTTTAAATAACAGCGATTACCTGAACATCGTGATCCAGGGCGTGATCAGCGGCGGCGTGGCGCTCCTGGCGTTCCTGCTCCCCGTCATTGCTCAGTACGGGACGGGGAACATTCTGAGTAACTTAAGCGGCAACGAAGAGCTGTTGAAACTGTGCCGGACTTACTGCTTCAGCACCCTGGCCATCAATGAGATGCTGATGGCCTACGTCTGCAAGGTCAAGGGCAGCCTTGCCTTTGCCACGAAAGAATCCTGGAACAACAAAGCTCTCAATATCATCACGGCCATTGGCATTCTGCTGCAGATCGGCGTACTGCTGATTCCCCCCATGCGTACTCTGCTGAAGCTGGCGCCTGTGGGGGCGGTTGACATTGCGCTGATCCTCTTCATCGCAGTGGCCGGCGTTATGATCAACGCGGCGATCACCCTGGCGAAAGAGCGCCTCGACATCAAACGGGAACGGAACCTGTAGGGGATTGCAGAACAGGCGGGGTGTATCGCCCTCGCAAAAGTTAAAAAGAATCCCCGGTGCATACTTAATTAACGATTTTGTAGAAACTTGTTATACTTTTAGAAGTTTGTTGCGTTACAGAATCAGATTATGATAAAATAATAATGATTTTAAGATGGTCATTACTATAAAACCTGACCAAAAGTTTATTATTACATCTTAAAGCGAAGATAACAGTTCTTTGATTAGGAGGAGGATCTAATGTCTTTTCAATCCCTGACCCCTGAGGTGCTTGCACAACTTACCGCCGCGCTCCCCGAAAGCGTTCTGACCGGGGACCAGCTTAGCGAGGACTATGCCCACGATGAGATGATTTCCGCCGGTTTCCGTATGCCGGACGCCGTGGTCCGGGCGCAGTCGACGGAGGAGGTCTCAAAAGCCTGCAAAATTCTGTACGAGAATAACATCCCCATCATTCCCCGCGGGGCCGGAACCGGGCTCAGCGGCGGCTGTGCGCCCATCTGCGGCGGTGTGGTCATAGATATGACCAGGATGAATCATATTCTGCGCTGGGATCTGGACAACGGCCTGGTTCACATTGAAGCCGGCGTCCTGCTGGCTGACCTGGCCGCCGCCTGCACGGAGCGGGATATGTTTTATCCGCCCGACCCCGGCCAGCGGTTCGCCGCGGTGGGTGGAAACGTGGCCACCAACGCCGGTGGGATGAGGGCAGTGAAATACGGCTGTACCCGTGAATATGTCCGCACCATGACGGTGGTGCTTCCCGACGGCCGTGTGGTGAAGCTGGGCGGTGAGCCCAGCAAAAACAGTTCCGGGTATTCCCTCATGCATCTGATGGTTGGTTCTGAAGGTACACTGGGAATCATCACAGAATTGGGGCTGAAGATCATCCCCCAGCCAAAATTCACGGTCTCCCTTCTGGGATTGTTCGAAGATCTGGCGGCCTGTATCCGCTGCGTGCCTGTGGTCAAGCGCTCCGGACTGGACCCCCAGTCTCTGGAATTTATGCCCCGTTCCAATGTAGAACGGGCGGAGAAATTCACGGAAAAGGTGGTCTATCCTGCCAAGAGCGAGGGGACTGACGTGGGAGCGTATCTTCTGACCAGCTTTGACTGCCGCCGGGAGGAGGAGATGGAAGAGGTCATGGAGGCAGCCGCCGAAGTTATGCTGGAAGGCGGCGCGCTGGATGTCATCGTGTTTGATAATGCCAATGCGATGAAAGCAGCCTGGGATATGCGCAGGGCAGTGCCGGAAGCCATCCTCGAAACCTATGATAAGGTGGAGGAATGTGACATCGTGGTTCCTATCAGCTACATCGCAGAGGTCGTGGACTATGCGCTGAG
>JAFZIG010000041.1 GCA_017554485.1 Acidaminococcaceae bacterium
ATGTCAACTTTTTTTCCGTAATTGGCGGAAAAATCATTATCTTTTTTTAATGGACGGTCAATGCCCGGAGAGGAAACTTCAAGATAATACTTTTCTTTGATGGGATCTTTTTCATCTAAAACTTCAGCCAGCTTCTCGCTGACAAACTGGCAGTCATCGATTTCAATGCCATCCGGCTTGTCGATGAAGATGCGCAGATACCAGTCTTTTTCACGCACATACTCAACATCAACCAGTGTAATACCGGTATCTTCCAGTATTGGCATAACCAGTTCTGTTATAAACTTCTCCACTTCCTCATGTTTCATAGCTTCACTCCCTGTAAAGATAATCCAATATAACGAAAGAGCGGGTTTTGCACCCACTCTTTCTCATTAGTTCATAAATTTTCTTTACTTATTATATCATTAAAAACAATAATTGCAAATAATTTTTAAAAGATTATTGATAAAAATTTATTAAAAGCTGAACAAATCCATCTGGTTACTGACCGGCAGACTTCCTAATGCGCCGTAATCTGCCAAAACATCCAAAGCCGTCTGCCCTACATGTCCCAAGTCTTCTTCTTCCGGCAGCAGCTCTTCCCTTCGGGCAATCTTATCAGCTATGTATTGCTCTGTCTGCCTGCAGCAGGACAGCAGATCTTCCTGTGAAATGAATTCTCGGGGATTATTCTTTACCGTTAATGAAAGGGTTCTTGCCACGCTTTTTCCTACACCCGGCAAACAATACAAGGGAATACGGAGACCTTTTTCATCTTCCGGGCGGAACTGGTACGCATGGGATTTGTACAAGTCAATGGGATAAAAAACAAACCCTCTTGCCAGCATTTCCAAAATCAGCTGCAGATAAATTACATTATCTCTATCTACAGCTTTTGCTTCTTTTCCCTGCAGTTCCACATTCTTTATATATTGCCGGATAAATTCTTCCCCTTTGGCAATAAAAGTAGCATCCACATCTGCCCTTTGGGAAAAATAAGCAGCATAATAAGCCAGAGGATGGTGAACTTTGCAATATGCGATCCGGTACGCATTCAATACGTATGCAACCGCATGGGCTTTGGGGAACAGGTACTGGACGGTTTCACAGGATTTCATATACCAATCAGGAACATGGGCTTTTTCCATTGCTTCCCGCATATCCGGCTCCAAGCCTTTCTTGGCGGCTTTGCCCTTACGCACATATTCCATGGTTTTAAAAGCAATCGCCGGATCCACACCTTTTGCTATCAGGGACGTCATAACGTCATCCCGTGTAGATATTGTCTGTTCTACCGGGTGACCGGCCTCTATCAGGTCCTTGGCATTGCCAATCCACACATTGGTACCATGCGAGTAACCGGATACGCGGACAATATCGCTGAAAAGTTTAGGTTTCAGCGTGTGGATCATGTCCAGTGTAAAACGTGTTCCGCACTCCGGTATGCCCAGTGTACCAACATTCGTTCCAATCTGTTCCGGTGTCACTCCCAATTTCTCCGTTGAAGAAAAAATCGACATGGTTTCAGGGTCTCCCACGGGGATATCCATGGCATTGATACCGGTAAATTCTTCCAGACGTTTGATCATGGTAGGATCTACGTGACCCAGAATATCAAGTTTAACCAAACGGTCATTGATAGAATGATAATCGTAATGGGTGGTAATAATACTGCTGGTTTTATCGTCAGCAGGATGGCCCATGGGCGTAACATAGTGAATATCCATATCCCTCGGGATAACCATAATGCCCGCCGGATGCTGTCCTGTCGTACGTTTTACTCCATTCAGGCCGGTGATAAAGCTTTCTACATAAGCCGGATGTGCCGGAATATTGTGTTCTTCAAAATATTTTTTTGCAAAAGACCAGGCAGTTTTCGGCGCTACCGTAGCAATGGTCCCGGCTCGGCAGACGTTATCACGTCCAAATAATTCCTCAGTGTATTTGTGGGCCCTGTGCTGATACTCATCAGAAAAATTCAGGTCAATATCAGGAACTTTATCCCCACGGAGCCCCATAAACACCGCAAAAGGAATGTTATGGCCGTCACGCGCCATATCGGTTCCGCATTCGGGACACGCTTTGGGAGGCATGTCAAAGCCGCTGGCATATTCGTTGTGCTCAAAAAATTCTGTGTGCCGGCACTTCGGGCAGCGGTAATGCGGTATTAAAGGATTCACTTCCGTAATATCCGTCATACAGGCCACCAGACTGGATCCTACCGAACCACGGGAGCCCACCAGATAGCCTTCATCCATGGAGTGTTTCACCAGCTTATGGGCGATATCATATAATACTGCATACCCATGTCCGATAATAGCATCCAATTCCAACTTCAGACGGTCTTCTACCACTTTAGGCAATGTATCTCCATAATAACGGTGGGCTTTGTTATAGCATAAACTTACGATTTCCTCTTCTGCCCCCGGCAGCATAGGTGAATATAACTGGTCTTGATCGGGGACCGGTTTAAGCCGGCTGATCTGATCAGCGATTTTGTTCGGATTGATTACACAGACTTCATAAGCGATTTCTTTATCAAAATACGTAAATTCCGCCAGCATTTCCTCTGTTGTACGGAAATAAAGGGGCGCTTGCATTTCCGCGTCATTATAACCCTGGCTGTACTGCAGGATAGAACGTGTCATGGCATCTTCCGGATTCAGAAAATGAGAATCACAGGTTGCTACGCAAAGTTTTCCCAGCTTTTTTGCCAGGTGATAAATCAACTTATTATTTTCAATAAGCTGATCATGGGTAAAGCGCCCTTCCCGCTCCAGGAAAGCATTGTTGCCCAGTGGCTGAATTTCAAGATAATCGTAGAAATCAGCTATTTTCAATAATTCTTCTTCAGGTTTTCCCTGCTCGATTGCCTGATATAATTCCCCTATTTCACAGGCGCTGCCCAGTAAAAGTCCTTCCCGGAGTTCTTCCAATACACTTCGGGGAATCAATGGTCGTGCGCGTACCCCCGTCCCGCTCTGATAACACAGATTGGATAATGTGATTAATTTGTATAAATTGCGCAAGCCAATATAATCTTTGGCAAGGATGATAATATGATTGGAACGGATTCTATGGGTATGCGGACGGTTTTCCAATAACGTTACACCATCTTCATCAGAGGCCAGGTATCCTTCACAACCGAAAATCAGTTTTAAATCACTCCCGGCATCTTCCACCGCGTCCGCACAGAACGGAAATGCCTGTATTACTCCATGATCTGTAATTGCCAGCGCCTTATGACCAAAACGGATTGCGGTCTTTACTAAATCAGTCATAGGGATAATTGCATCCAGTTTGCTCATTTTTGTATGGCAATGGAGTTCAACCCGCTTGACCGGAGCATTATCTTCTCTCTGTTTCACTTCTATCTTTTTTATAGCGACAGGCGAAAAGGTCATTGCATCATGATTATACTGATCCGGTTCCGCATTCCCCATCAGTTGCAATTCCAAACCCGGCTTTAACTGCTTTTTAAAATCTTTGACTTCATCAGGATCATCAAAAAATACCTTAACGTAAATACCGCCCTTCGCATCCACAACATTAAATTGGATCAGTAACCGGGAAGAGTCTTTATTACGGCCCCGGACTTCCCGTTCCGTAAAGGCGACAAGCTTATCATCTTTATCCCGCTGAGTACCGATATGTCCCTGAATTACGATATGACGGCTGGCTTCCGTCAGTTTATTTAAAGGAATAATATCTTCTGCTTTAAAATTCTTTCCCAACAGACAACCATCTGAATACTTTTTCCCGTACAGGGCGTTATAGGCCTGCATGTAAGTCTCATCTTCTTTAACATTTGCATCTGACTCACAATCCGCATCGGCCGGCAGTTCTTCCATAGGAATATCCCGGACATACTCCTGTTCCGCTTCCATAACAGTTATAGCAGCTCCGTTTTCCTGCCAGGGCTCTGCCACATGTTTTATTTCCGAAACCTCTGTCTGTGCCCCTTTCCAGTAAAGCTTATTTAAATTGAATGCGGCCTGAATACGGTCAGCCAACAAATCCAACAAAACGGTATCAACCGATTCTGAAGAAGAATATTCCAATTCCCAGCTGTTATCTGTTTCATCAATCCATATTTTATTGATTATGATGATATCCAAACCCGCAATATGTTTCTCAGGCAAAGAAAAAGAGCGGAAAAAAGAGCGTATTTTTTCCGCATCAGGTTCCAAATAATAAGAGGGTTTCATATACATTCCTCAATAATACTATCCCACATTCTCGATGGACTTAACTCCTTCAATCTGCTGCAGTCCATCCATGATGACTCCCAAATCCAATTCTTTACTGAATTTAAGATATAACTCCAATACAACTGTATCATTCAAAGAACTGTTCTGCACGTTAATGGTTTTCACTTTGATGCCGCTCTCAGCGAGGAACGCTGCTACATCGGCCACACGTCCGGGGATATTGGCACAAACAACACGGATATACTTCCTGTCGGATTTGCTGTTGGCAACCGCAAACCGTTTTTCCACACTGTGAAACGCCGTCAGCGTGATAAACGTAATGATCGTAGCAACCACACTTATGGAATACATGCCGGCTCCTGTGGCCAGGCCTATGGCAGAAATCATCCAGAGACTGGCAGCGGTAGTCAGACCGCGAACTGTGATTCCTTCATGTAAAATCGTACCGGCGCCCAAAAAACCGATACCGCTTACTACCTGTGCCGCAATACGGGCAGAATCACGGTTCTTCGGATATTCAAAAGGGACCTTGTCAAACCCTTCGAACCCGTACATAGATACCATCATGATCAGGGCCGAACCTGCGCATACCAGGATATGGGTACGAAAACCTGCAGGGCGGTCGCCGCTGCCCCGTTCCATACCGACAACGCCGCCCAGTAATGAAGAAAGAAAAAGCCGCAGCAGCATTTCACCCTGAATGGAATTTATAAAATTACTCAGCCATACTTCCAAGTTAATCACCCCGGAATAATTTCTTACATTCTATTTCTTAAGTTCTTCAAGGAAACCTTTTATTCCCTCGACATAGTCATCAGCAGGCAACATTCTCATTTCACCGGTCTTGCGGGCTTTTACTTCAATCTGCCCGTTATCCAGCGTCTTTTTGCCAATGACGACACGCACAGGATAGCCGATCAGATCCGCGTCCTTGAATTTTACTCCCGGCCGTTCGTCACGGTCATCCAGAATCACTTCTACCCCAGCATTTTTAAGAGCGTCATAAATCGCAAAGGCTTTTTCTTTTACGGCTTCATCTTTAATGTTGATAGGCACCACGATTACATGGAAGGGAGCGATCTCCACCGGCCAGATGATACCGTCCTTGTCATTGTTCTGTTCCACGGCAGCTGCCATGGTGCGGCCTACGCCGATACCGTAACAGCCCATGTACATCGGGTTGGCTTTCCCATTTTCATCCAGGTAGGTTGCATTGAGCTTTTCACTGTATTTGGTGAACAGCTTGAACACCTGGCCCACTTCGATGCCCCGGGCCTTGGCGATCTTGCCGCCGCAGCGGGGACAGGGATCCCCTTCCTGCATAAGGCGGATATCCGCAACGAACGTAGGCGTAAAATCGCGGTCCGGATTGACATTGATAAAGTGGAAACCTTCTTCATTAGCGCCGCAGCAGAAATTATGCATCTGCATCACACTCTGATCACATACCACAATAGCCTTTTCCGGATCGATTCCGCAAGGGCCCATATAACCGCCTGCTGTTCCTGCTGCTTCCAGCAGTTCCGCAGGCGCCATTTCCAGCTGGTTGACACCGCAGGTGTTGATCACTTTTATATCATTGACTTCATGATCGCCCCTTACAAAGCAGAGGATCAGCCCTTTTTCACTGGCATAAGCAACGGCTTTCACCGATTTTTCTACCGGCATTTTCAGGTACGCGCAAACATCCGCGATGGTCTTGCAGTCTGGCGTGGCAACCTTTTCTTTTGGCAACGCCTCTTCTGCTGGTGCTTCAATGAGATTCAGCTCCGCCTTTTCCGTATCCGCCGCATAATCACACTGTGTGCAGTAACTGATCTCCGCTTCCCCGGAATCTGCCAGCACCATGAACTCATGGGAGCCGCTACCGCCGATAGCGCCGCTGTCCGCTTCCACCGGGCGGAAGGACAAACCGCAACGGGTGAAAATTTTTGAATAGGCATCATACATGTCCTGATAGGATTTGTTCAGGCCTGCTTCGTCTTTGTCAAATGTATACGCGTCCTTCATAATAAACTCGCGGCTGCGCATGAGACCGAAACGGGGCCGGCGCTCATCACGGAATTTATCCTGGATCTGGTACAGGGAAAGAGGCAGCTGCCGGTAGGAATTCACATCCATATGGGCCAGGGTGGTGATCATTTCCTCATGGGTAGGCCCCAGGCAGTAATCGTGCCCGTGCCGGTCTTTCAGGCGCCACATCTCCGCGCCGTACACATCCCAGCGCCCGCTCTGCTGCCAGATTTCCGCCGGCTGTACGATAGGCATCAGGATTTCCTGGGAATCAATGGCATTCAGCTCTTCCCGGATAATGGTCTCGATCTTCTGCAGCACGCGCTGTGCCAGCGGCAGATAGGAATACATACCGGTAGCGGATTTCCTCATATAACCGGCACGCAGCATCAGTTTATGGCTGGGAATCTCTGCTTCTGCCGGAACTTCACGTAAGGTAGGTGCGTACAATTTGCTGACTAACATTTATTATTTCTTCCTCTCATCTAAAATTTTATCTATTTCATTAAACAATTCGTTGACCAGGCGGTCTTCCGAAACTTTTTTGACGACCTGTCCCTTGCGGAAGACAAGGCCCTCCCCTTTGCCGCCGGCGATGCCCACATCCGCTTCCCGGGCTTCCCCCGGTCCGTTGACAACACAGCCCATGACAGCCACGCTGATGGGTTCTTTGATATCTGCCAGCCTTGCTTCCACCACAGTTGCCAGCTTTTCAAGATCGATGCTGGTACGGCCGCAGGTAGGACAACTGATCAGCGTGGGACCGTAGGTCCGGAGACCTAAGGCTTTCAGGATCTCAAACCCGGCTTTCACTTCATTGACAGGGTCCCCCGTCAGGGAAACCCTGATAGTGTCGCCGATGCCTTCCGCAAGCAAAGCGCCAATGCCCACTGCGGATTTGATGATGCCCGAAGTAACGGTACCGGCCTCCGTGATTCCAACGTGTAGCGGATAATCGCACTGGGACGCCAATAAACGGTAAGCCGCCAGTGTCAGGGGCACGTCATGACATTTCAGGGATACTTTGATGTTTCGGTACTCCATATCCTCCAGAATACGGATATGCCGCCAGGCAGCTTCCACCAGGGCTTCTGCCGTGGGATGCCCGTATTTTTCCAGCAGGTCTTTTGGCAGTGAACCGGCGTTTACGCCGATACGAATGGGAATGTTTTTCGGCTTGGCGGCTTCCACCACCGCCTTCACCTTTTCGGTGCCCCCGATGTTTCCTGGGTTCAGTCTGAGCCCCTGCACACCGGACGCAATCGCCTGCAGGGCAAGCCGGTAATCAAAGTGTATGTCGGCAATCACCGGGATGGGACTGCCTGCCACAATATTTTTTAGCGCCAGAGCAGCTTCCATATCCGGCACAGCGCAGCGGATGACATCGCAGCCCGCATCAGCCAACTGACGGATCTGTATTAAGGTCGTCCGGGCGTCCTGGGTTTTGGTATTGGTCATGGACTGGACAGCGATGGGAGCATCACCGCCAATTGTGACGGAACCGACTTTTATCTGTCGTGTATTTCTGCGTTCCATAGGTCACCTTCTATGAATATAATATTTGTTTTATCACCGGTATAACCGCAGGCGAACTGCACCAGGCAGACATACAAGTCGCCCTGGTGCCAAACAGTTACCGTGTCAGATCTTTAAACGTAGCAAAAATCGTTAGGGCCAGGATCATGGCCACGCCCACCTTCTGGATGTTCTGCATGGCTGTCTTCCCCAGTTTATGTCCGGTTACCGCCTCAATCAGCAGAATCAGGAAATGGCCGCCATCCAGTGCCGGCAGAGGCAGTAAGTTGATAATTGCCAGATTCAGGCTCAGCATGGCCGTAAACTGCATGAGCCGGTCGAAGCCTTTATGGGCTACCTCGCCGGCCATCTTGGCAACGCCTACCGGTCCGGAAAACTCGGCCTTGGTTTTACCTGTTACCATATGATACAGCGAAGCATACATGTTCTTAATTATATTTTTCGTAGCGGTAACTGACGCAACTGCCGCTTGGACAGGCGACAGATCCACCTTCTTTAATGAGGATACCACCCCGATAAAAGGCTTGCCGGTTTCAGGATTCACACCGGGCGTAACCGTTATCGTTAACTTTTCTTTATCTCTCTGAATCTCAAAAGGAATGGGCTTTGTACCTGCCTCTGCGATACAGTTCCGTATATCCAGCCATTTATTAACCGGTTTTCCATTTATAGATAGTATCCGGTCACCTTCTTTTAAGCCGCTATGCTCCGCCGGATATCCTTCTATAATCTGACCTAACACAGGTTTATCTACCGGTACCTCCATCCCAAAGGCAAGAAAAATCCCGAAAAAAATCAACACCGGCAATAGAAAATTCATCAGGGAACCGGCCAAAATCACCAGCATCCGGGAAGAAACCGGCTTGGAATTGAAACCTCGTTCCAAATCTTCGGGATCTTCCGGATCCATCCCTGCAATTTTATTGTAGCCCCCCAA
This sequence comes from Acidaminococcaceae bacterium, assembly GCA_017554485.1. Taxonomy (GTDB): domain Bacteria; phylum Bacillota; class Negativicutes; order Acidaminococcales; family Acidaminococcaceae; genus Succiniclasticum. Next base: position 8,680 of record JAFZIG010000041.1, read on the forward strand.
AGGCAACATGCGCAGCGAATACAGGGTCTCCCCTTCCTGCTGCTGATAAATGGTCGGTCCAAAGCCGATAGAAAACTCTTCTACCTTCATCCCTGTCAGTTTGGCCGTGATGAAATGTCCGAACTCATGGACCGTAACTAAAATGCCAAATACAAAAACACAAGCTAATATTGTTAACAAATGCTGAGCTCCTTACATAAAACACTTTTTGCCTGCGCAAGGGCAAATTCTTGCAGACTTTCCATCGATAACGAATATTTCTTTTACGAATCAGTAAAAGGATTACCTGTGCGTAATCAATTCCTTCGTCCTTACACGGACGTTCCGGTCCGTTTCTTCAATTTCATCCAGACAGGGGTGCGGAATCATACTGTGAGAATCAACAACACGTTTTACGATTTCCGGTATATCCAGGTACGCAATTCTCCCGTCTAAAAATGCCGTTACACATTCCTCGTTGGCGGCATTAAAGACACAGGGCAGGCTGCCTCCGGCTCTGCCGCAGTCAATGGCTGTCTGAAGAGATGGAAAAGCTTTCTTGTCAGGTTCCTCAAAGGTCAGATTTCCGCAACGGATTAAATCTAACTGTCCAAAGTTGCAGCTATAGCGTTCCGGATAAGAAAGCGCATACTGGATCGGTAGTTTCATGTCCGGTATACCTAACTGGGCAATCACCGCGCCGTCGTTAAATTCCACCATAGAATGGACGATGCTTTGGGGATGGACCACCACGTCAATTTTATCATAAGGCATATTGAACAGCCAGTGGGCTTCGATAACTTCTAGGCCTTTATTGGCCAGAGTAGAACTGTCGATAGTAACCTTTGGACCCATGCTCCAGTTGGGGTGCTTCAGACATTGAGACAGAGTTACATGTTTCAGATCTTCCTTGGTTTTTCCGCGAAAGGGCCCACCGGATGCCGTCAAGATTAGTTTTTTGACTTCACTGCTTTTCCTGCCCTTTTCTGTAAAAGTAAGACAGGGGTGATACCCGCCACGCAGAGATTGAAAAATGGCGCTGTGCTCGCTGTCTACCGGCAGCAGGCTTACGTTATGAGCCACTACTGCCTGCATGACAATATGTCCGGCAGCCACCAGTGTCTCTTTATTCGCAAGGGCAATGTTTTTGCCGGCTTCTATGGCAGCCAGTGTGGGACGCAGCCCGGCGTACCCTACCATAGCGCCCAATACCGTATCCGCTTTATCGTAAGTGGCGGCAGCAAGCAAACCTTCCCGCCCTGCAAGTATCTCCGTTTTCCCATGATACTGCTTTTGCAGTTCAGCCGCGGCGTCTTTATCTGTCAGCACTGCCAGGTTGGGCTGAAAGGATTCTATCTGCTGCCGCATCAGATTAACATTCCTGTGGGCTGCCAGAACACGTATCTTCAGTTTTTCCGGATTGGCAGCCGCTACTTCCAGGGTCTGACGGCCAATGGAACCCGTGCTGCCCAATACAGAAATATTCTTCATTACAAACTCCCGTTCCGCCGGCTATGAACCTACGGACAATAATCGGATTAAATTAAACACTCAATAACTTCATCACATAATATACTGCCGGTACGGCGAACAGCAGACTGTCAAAACGGTCCAGCACTCCGCCATGGCCGGGAAAGAAATTTCCAGAATCCTTGATTTCAAAAGAACGTTTCAGTATAGATTCAATCAAATCCCCCACAGGTGCGAAAAATGCAACCGTTAACCCTAACAACAGCGCAGGAATCAGGCCAGTATGCAACCCATGATACGCGATACCACCCGTTACTGCAAAAGCAAAGATAAATCCTGCTGCTGCGCCTTCCATGGATTTTTTAGGGCTTACAAAACAAAATTTATGTTTGCCCAAGGCTATGCCAAAAAAATAAGCGAAAGTATCACTGGCCCAGGTACCTAACAGTACCATCCATAAAGCAAGCTCTCCCTGTGAAAAATGAAGTCCCAGATAATTTATACATTCTGGAGAATATTCCCGAATTAGGGGAATATGGGCAAACAACAGGCCCACATACAGTAAAGCCATCAACGAATTGGAAACATGCAAAGACCAATTTGCTTCGCCGCAGTTACAGTGCCTGAATAAGCCCTCAAATAAAATACCAAGTACTGCAAAAGTTAAAATTGGCATAAAATATTCTTTTTTCCCGGCACCAGCCGCAGCAACCAACAACATGGACGGTAAAAAAGATGTCAATTTATAAGTATGGACATCTTTTGCATCGGCCATCCGGGCATATTCCCGCCAAGCCGCTAATGATAGGATAATAACAGCAACCGTGAAAAACAGGCCGCCTCTTGTCACCAGAAACACAGCCACCGGTATGCCGATGATCCCCGTTAAAATACGTTTAAACAAAATCCTTCATCCTTCAGGCAACACTGCTTCTTTCACAGTGTGCTTCTAAAAATATAATGAATAAACTACTTTTGGACAAGTCCGCCAAATCGTCGTTCCCGGTTCTGATAAGCTTTGATCGCTTCCACCAGCAAATCCGGTGTGAAATCAGGCCATAAAACCGGAGTTGTCCAAATTTCGGAATAAGCAATCTGCCATAACAAAAAGTTACTTATCCGTAGGTCCCCGCCGGTACGGATCAGAAGATCCGGAGCAGGCAGTCCTTTAGAATATAAATTATCTTCAAACACAGAGGCATTGATATCTTCAATATTTAACGCACCATCCGCTACTTGCCTGGCGATAGCTTTAACAGCATGAAGAATTTCCGCCTGTCCTCCGTAATTAATTGCCAGATTCAAAATAATGCCAGTATTATACTTTGTTTCTTCTATGGCATGATCCATCCTCTCATTCACGATAGGAGGATTTTCGTCCCTCGATCCAGCAAAACGTACCTGTACATTATTCTCTTTCATTTCCTGTAACTGAATGCTGAGGTTATGACTGATCAGTTTCATAAGAAACTGTACTTCCGGCAAAGGACGTCTCCAGTTTTCAGTAGAAAAAACATATGCCGTTAATACTTTGATTCCCAGACTGTCAGCTGCTTTTATAATCGTCTTTAAAGAATCTACACCCGCTTTATGGCCTAAGGTCCGCACGCCTCCCCGTGATTTTGCCCAACGACCGTTGCCATCCATAATAATCGCAATATGTTGCGGCATATTGGACAGATCCAGTCCGTCAGTGTTTACTTTAACCTTGGCTGGTTTGGAACTGATAGTTTTTTGAATTAACGTTTTTAACATAAAGACACGCCCTTTGGTAAAAGAAAAATGTACCTCCCCCCCTGCCGAAACAGAAGGGGAGTTTACGGCAAGAAATTATTCCTGAGAAATCGCGCCTACCGGGCAGTTCGCCGCGCATGCGCCGCATTCTACACATTCGTCAGCGGTGATCTGGTATTTGCCTTCACCGTCTTCTTTCGGTGCGCCTACCGGGCAAGTGCTGGCACAAGTGCCACAGCCTACGCAAGCGTCAGTATCAATTTTATAAGCCATGCTTGAGCACCTCCTTTCTCCTCTTCGTAATAGTACTCAATAGAATTTTATAGCCAGGCAGTTCCTGCTGCCCGACAACATATTCTTCCATACGGCAATTATCTTTAATATCATGCCGATATCCGGAAGAAATACGTACTACCTGATAATCAAAGCCAATGACTGTAGTAATTCTCTTTACTCTTGCAAGCGGCAGGTCAACAAAAGACACAAAACTTATACTTCCATAATTTCTTTTTCTTTTGCCGCTATTACCTTGTCAATTTCTTTCATCATTTTATCAGTCAGCTTCTGTGCCTTATCCTGACCTTCTTTGGAATCATCTTCTGTAATCTGCTTTGCTTTTTCAGCCTTTTTAATCCCGTCAATAATATCACGGCGCATGTTACGGATGCTCACGCGGGCTTCTTCCGTACGCTTATTGGCCGTTTTCACCAGTTCTTTTCTGCGTTCTTCCGTCAGCTGGGGAAGATTTAACCGGATAACGGAACCGTCGGTATTGGGATTCAGTCCCAAATCGGAGGTCATGATCGCCTTGGAAATCGCTTTGACCATGCTCTTTTCCCAGGGGGTAATAACAATCATGCGGGGTTCAGGTACACCGATATTGGCTACCTGGTTGATAGGTGTGGGAGTACCGTAATAATCCACTGTAATCTTGTTCAGCAACGCAGGAGTAGCCCGTCCCGCACGCAGACCAGCCAAATCTTCGCGAAGATAGGAAATGGACTTTTTCATTTTTTCTTCATTGTTTGTTAAGAGTTCCTCAATCGTAGCCATTATTTTTTACCTCCTACCGTTGTACCGGTTACAGTACCCAGAGCTGCCTTTAAAATATTGCCCTGGGTCTCGATATTAAACACGATAATGGGAATCTTGTTATCCATACATAAGCTGATGGCCGTTGTGTCCATCACGCTCAAATGTTTGTTGATAACATCGATGTAGTCAAGCCAGTCAAACTTCTTTGCTTCCGGATGGGTGGCTGGATCCGCGTCATACACACCGTCAACCCCGTTCTTTCCCATCAGGATGGCATCCGCTTCAATCTCCGCTGCCCGCAGTGCTGCCGTGGTGTCCGTAGAAAAATAAGGATTCCCGGTGCCTGCCGCAAAGATGACCACCCGTTCCTTTTCCAGATGGCGGACTGCCCTGCGCCGGATATAAGGCTCTGCAATCTGCCTCATTTCAATAGCTGTCTGGACCCTGGTAGGAACACCGATCTGCTCCAGAGCATCCTGCAGGGCCAGTGAATTGATCACCGTGGCCAGCATTCCCATGTAATCCGCCGTAGCCCGGTCCATCCCTTTGTTCGCACCGGACAGGCCACGCCAAATATTGCCGCCGCCATTTACCACCGCGATTTCCAAACCATAGTCTAGCACTTCCTTGATCTGCCTGGCAATAGAATTCACTACATTCGGATCAATACCGAAACCCTTTTCACCTGCAAGCGCTTCCCCGCTCAGCTTTAACACGACACGTCTGTATTTCATTTCATTCGCCACGCCGACACCCTCCTGCTTTTAACAGTCACTCAAAAACTAAATTCCAGATAGATGATACTTGCTGACATATTTCAAATCATTATACCACATCTTGCGTTAATCTACAAAGAAAAAAGACTGCAAAATAATTTGCAGTCTTTTATGTCAGACATATTATTTATTTACGAAAGCAGCAACTTCTTCCGCAAAGTTTTCTTTTTTCTTTTCAATGCCTTCACCCAACTGGAAACGTGCAAAACGGGCAACATCCGCATTTTTGGATTTCAACAGTTTGCTGATGGTCAGGTCGCCACCCCGGATATATTCCTGATCAACCAGACATACTTCTTTATAATATTTGTTGATACGACCCATAACCATCTTGGCAATGATGTTTTCCGGTTTGCCTTCGTTCCGGGCCTGCTCGGTCAGAATCTCTTTTTCATGCTCCAGTTCGGAAGCAGGAACTACGGAACGATCTAAGAACTGGGGATTAGCAGCGGCAACCTGCATGGCAATATCTTTGCCCAATTCTACATCTCCGCCTTTCATATCTACGAGAACACCTATTTTTCCGCCTGCATGGATATAGCTGTAAACTTTGCCTTCTGCACTTTCATAACGGACAAAACGACGAACGGAAATGTTCTCACCGATTTTGGCAATGGCTTCGGTAACAACGTCTTTTACAGCTTTGCCACCCAGTTCAGAAACCAGCAGAGTGTCAACATCAGCCGGATTGGTTTTGGCAATATGTGCGGCAATGGATTTTGCCAATGCCTGGAAGTTTTCGTTCTTGCCTACAAAGTCAGTTTCGCAGTTAACCTCTACAATTACGCCTACTTTGCCGTCTTCAGTAACATGAGCCGCAACAGCACCTTCCGCGGCAACGCGGCCGGCTTTTTTCGCAGCCTGGGACAATCCTTTTTCGCGCAGGAAGTCGATTGCTTTCTCCATATCGCCTTCGGTAGCGACCAGTGCTTTTTTGCAGTCCATCATGCCAGCACCGGTACGTTCGCGCAGTTCTTTAACAATTGCAGCTGTAATCTGTGCCATATTAAAATCCTCCTGTATTTTAATAGTTTCTGATAATTTTACAGTTAAATAAAGGGAACCGCGACGGGTTCCCTTTCGAGAGCATCACACTAAAGGTTCCGGAACCGAAAACCATTTGTGAAATTATTCTGCATCTGCAGCAGATTCTTCCGCAGGAGCTTCTGCCGCTTCCGCGGTCTGCTGGCCCTGACGGCCTTCCAGTACGGCGTCAGCCATCTTGCTGGCCAGTAAACGTACGGCACGAATCGCGTCGTCGTTTGCCGGAATTACATAATCTACTTCGTCCGGATCGCAGTTGGTATCTACGGTGGCTACGATCGGGATATTTAACTTGCGGGCTTCCAGCACCGCAATGTGTTCTTTGCGGGGATCCACTACGAACAGGGCTGCCGGCAGTTTCTTCATTTCTTTGATGCCGCCCAGGTTCCGGTTCAGCTTTTCCATTTCATGACGCAGACCCAAAACTTCTTTCTTCGGCAGAACGTCAAAGGTTCCGTCTTCTTCCATCTTTTCCAGCTGGCGCAGACGGGCTACCCGCTTCTGGATGGTCTTGAAGTTGGTCATCATGCCGCCCAGCCAGCGTTCGTTCACAAAGAACTGGTTGCAGCGGATCGCTTCTTCCTTCATAGCTTCCTGAGCCTGTTTTTTGGTACCGACGAACAGAATGTTGCCGCCGTTCTGTGCAGTCTCACGAATAAAGTTGTAAGCTTCGTCAACTTTTTTAACGGTCTTCTGCAGGTCAATGATGTAGATACCGTTACGTTCGGTGAAGATGTACTTCGCCATTTTGGGATTCCAGCGACGGGTCTGATGACCGAAATGTACGCCGGCTTCCAGCAACTGTTTCATAGAAATAATACTGCTCATGTTTTTTCCTCCTGTTTTTCCTCCGCAGCCTTCTTTGTATTCGGGTTCACCGCCTGCGCGGACAGTACCCATCCGGCTGCGTGTGTATTGAAACACTTGAAGTATTATAGCACAGTCATTATTATCAGGCAAGGCCTTTTTTAAGATTACACTAATATTTTTATTGCATGATTCCCAAAGTCTTTTTTATGTTCTGTGCCATCTCCCCTGCAGCAATGACATCCTTATGGATGACTGGCAGCGTTTCCAGCGCGGTGACCTGGGCCGGTACGGGAGTCTCCGTTTCCGTCGCCAGCCTGTGAACCGCAGCAAAGGGATCCTTTTCATCCAGTCCTTCGCCTTTGCCGATCCCCTCCAGAACTGTTGAACAGAACTTGTAGGGACTTGCGGTAGACAGGACGACGATGTAACTGTCATCACCGCTCAAAAGACGGTATTTTTCAGCTGCCCGCCAGGCCACAGCCGTATGGGGATCGATCAGATATTCAAAATCGTTGTGGACACGTCCTATGGTGTCCACCGTTTCCCTTTCGTCGATCCACGCAGCAAAAAACAAATCACGTACCTGATCTGCCACATCTTTGGAAACTTCGTATTTTCCCGCAGCGTTCAGCTGAGCCATCCATTCCGCAACCTGTGCCGCGTCATTTCCCGTCAGGTCGAACAACAGCCGTTCCAGATTGCTGGAAACCAGGATGTCCATAGAAGGCGAAACCGTTTTATTCAACACGCGGTTTTTATCATACACACCTGTATTGATAAAATCTGTCAGCACGTTATTGGAATTGGAAGCACAAATAAAGCATTTAACCGGAAGACCCATCTTCTTGGCGTAATAACCTGCCAGTATGTCGCCAAAGTTGCCGGTGGGAACAGAAAAAATAATCTTTTCTCCCGGCCTGATGCGCTCATTTGCTACCGCATCGGAATAAGCCTTGAAATAATAAGCAATCTGCGGCGCCAGTCTTCCCCAGTTGATAGAATTGGCAGACGAAAATACCCAGCCGCATTCCTTCAGTTCTTTTTCCAGATCAGGGTCAGCGAATATATCTTTTACGCCCCGCTGGGCATCATCAAAATTACCGCGGATACCGAAAACCTTTGTGTTATTACCCTGCTGGGTCACCATCTGCAGTTTCTGTACCTGGCTTACACCATCATCCGGATAGAATACAATGATTTCCGTGCCCGGAACATCGGCAAAACCTTCCAGGGCAGCTTTACCTGTATCACCGGAGGTCGCAACCAGGATAACGATCCGGATATCCGATCCTGTCTTTTCCTGAGCTTTCGTCATAAGACGGGGTAAAATCTGCAGCGCGAAGTCCTTAAATGCCATAGTGGGACCGTGCCATAATTCCAACACGTCCGTATGTTCTCCCACCTTGCGCAGCGGCGCCGGGTCAGTCCCGAACTTTTCGGGTGAATAAGCTGCTGCAGCACAATCTCCCAGCTCTTCTGCACTGTAATCCGTAAGAAAATAGCTCAGGATTTTGGCGGCACACTGTTCGTAGGACAACGCGTTCATCCCCAGTATCGCATCCAAAGAAAGGTACGGAAATGTCTGGGGAACAAATAACCCGCCGTCACCGGCCAGACCTTCTTTAATCGCATGGGCGGAAGATACCTTGCCAACCTGCCCTCTGGTACTAACAAATAACATTTTACCTTGTCTCCTCTTTCACAAAATTAAAAAACTGCCACGGCCCGGGTCGTCCTCAACAAATAATAAATTCAACCGGTATGCTTGCCGCATTTGTTTTCTTTATTTTTCTCATGCAGATTTACTCCTGCGATTATATATAGTACCCTAAAATATGGAAAAACGCAAATATCTCTGCTATAATTTATATTAAAGATAAAGACATTTAAGAATTTTATAGTCCCCTAATTACTAAAATTTTGTTTTTTTATTTTTCAAAACCGTTTTTTACTGTTACAATTACATTAAAAATACATTGCATATATCTTTTGCAGAAAGAGGCATAAAAATGTCGATTAAAATTGCCTGCGGACAAATGGAAGTCGTAGCCGGCCGCCCGGACTTTAATACGAAAAAAGTATTACAGTTAATCAGCCAGGCGAAAAATGAAGAAGTCGATATCATACTATTTCCTGAACTGGCTGTCCCCGGTTACCTGGTTGGCGACCTGTGGGAACAGACAGCTTTCCTTGAGGACTGCAAAACCTTCGGCCAACAGATCATTGCCGCAACAGAAGGTATCACCGTCATCTTCGGCAATGTGGCAATTGACCGCAAACGAAATAACAAAGATGGGCATATACGCAAATACAATGCAGCTTTTACCGCGCAAAACGGAAAGCTGATATCCACTGAGCAGGGTTTGGATTTTGTAGCCAAAACACTTTTGCCTACCTATCGTATGTTTGACGATTCACGATATTTTGAAAGCCAGGAAATGTTACTGAAGGATAAACGCGTTTCCCTGAAAAACGGTATGGGATCCGTAGCAGTAACAATTCGCGGCTGCGAGTATAAGCTGGGCATCCTGCTCTGTGAAGACAGCTGGACCGAAAACTATCCTCTTTCTGTACCGTCCATGCTGAAACAAGGCGGTGCTCAGATATTATGCAACCTTTCCTGCTCACCGTTTACTTTAAAAAAGAACAGTAAACGCCATCTGGTCTTCGGAAAACAGGCAAAAGAACTGCAGCTCCCGCTGATTTACTGCAATTCCACGGGCATCCAGAACACCGGCAAAAACATCTATGCCTTTGACGGACAGAGCTGCGTTTACGGGCCTGACGGCATGGTCAAGGCTGCAGCATCTATGTTCGAAGAAAAACTGCTGACTTTCTCATTGGATAAAGAAAGCGCAAAAATACGCGCCTACTCCGCAGAAGATGAACTGATTTCCACAGAAGACGATGAAACTGCTATTTTATATAAAGCCATACGCTACGGTACAGAGCATTTCCTGAAACAAACAGGCATCAAACGCATGGTTTTAGGCGCCTCCGGCGGTATCGATTCAGCGGTTACCGCAACCCTGTTTACCGATATCTTGGGCCCTCATCAGGTTTTGCTTGTGAACATGCCAAGCCGCTACAATTCCGAACTTACCAAGAATCTGGCCCAGCAGCTGGCAGAGAATCTGGGGTGCTGTTACACGATCGTACCTATCAATGACAGTGTGGCCCATACTGTGGAACAACTCTATACCCCTATCCACAATTACACTACCAACCGCGATTTTAAAGTGGAACTGAATGGGCTGATGTATGAAAACATACAGGCCCGGGACCGCGGGTCCCGGCTTCTGGCCGGTTTTTCCGCCGCATTCAGGGGCGGCATCAGCTGCAATGCCAACAAAGCGGAAATCACTGTCGGCTATGGCACATTCTACGGTGATCTGATCGGCCTGTTCTGCCCCCTGGGAGATTTATGGAAGCATCAGGTCTATAGACTAGGTAAATACATAAATGAATACGTTTATAAACGAAAAGTGATTCCCGAACTGATCTTTACCATCCGTCCCAGCGCAGAACTGTCAGAGGAACAGACTGTAGGAAAAGGCGGAGACCCCCTGATTTATACCTATCACGACTACCTGCTGCGAGCCTTTGTAGAAAATTGGGAAAAAGCTTCCCCTGCCGAAATCCTGAAGCATTACATTGAACAGGACCTGGAAGCATTTTTAGGCTGCAAGGAGGGTCTTGTTTCTCTGCTCTTCCCAAGCCACGCCGCATTCTGCCAGGATTTGGAGCACTGGTACAACGTCTTCACCGGCTTAGCTGTGGCCAAACGCATACAGGCGCCTCCGGTTTTAAGCCTGAGTCCCCGCGCCTTTGGCACCGATTACAGAGAAGCGCAGCTGACAACCTATTATTCTCTGGAATACAAGGAAATGAAAGATAAATTATTAGTACAGGAGCGCTTATTTTAAATTATGAAGAACAAAACGGATTCCCTTTACCGCGCTGTTTCCCTGGCTGCCGTTTTCTGGACAACGGTGTCCATGTCAGCCTATACCCCTCATGAAACAGGGTCACGGACTACGGCCAGCGGCGCCAAAGCCAGAGAGGGATATACCTGTGCGGCGAATTTTGTTCCCCTTGGAAGCATTATCATTTACAACGGGCACAGGTACGTCGTCCAGGACAGGATGAACCCAAAATATAACCGGCATGTAGATATTTTTATGGAATCCTACAAAAAGGCCATTGAGTTCGGCCGCAAAGAAGCAAAAGTCCAGGTCTTGACACAGGGAGATACCAAAATTAAACCTTCCGGTAAAAAAGAGTCTAAAAATCAGCACAAAAATATGTCGGAAGAGAAAGTCCCTGCAAAAGAAAATCATAAAGAATCCACTCCAACGGTTATACAGTCCCCACAAGTATCACAGCCACCTCATACGGAAAATTCATCCAATGCTTCCCATGACAATTCTCACACTCCTGAAGCGCCTATGGTACTGAAGCCCCAGGCCAGACCATAGATTCTGTTAAAATAACAGAGACACCGGCACTGATCAGATTCCTGATCTGACAGTATGGTGTCTCTTGTTTTTTATATTTCATTGGTCTGAAAACCATTAAATCGTAAAGCGCTGCCTGCCTCAACCTTCAATTACAATTCAATACTGGCAGCTTTTGCCAGTGCTGCTTTGGCATCAGCGATTACTCTTTCCACTACATCTTTGCAGGGCAGCACTTCGTTCAGCACATTCAGGCTCTCGCCCACCATGATACTGCCGTTTTCGGTGTCGCCTTCCTGCATGCCCATACGGGATGTACCTGTCCCCATTTCCATCAGCGTTGCGTTTGGCGCACCGCTGATCTCTGCCGCAAGATATTTGCGGGTAAATGCATTTGCCAGACAGCGCACGCCCATGTTTCTTGACTGACCGGTCACCACGCAGTCCGTATCCGTCGCCTTGACGATCATCTCTTTTGTCTTGGGATGAACCGGACACTCCGTGGTCAGCAGGAACCGGGAACCCATCTGCACGCCGTCCGCGCCCATAAGCAGGGCTGCCGCCATGGCACGCCCGTCAGAGATGCCACCTGCCGCCAGCACCGGAATGGGATATTTTTCCCTAAGCACATTGGAAAGCAAGGCCATGCAGGTCATAGTACCGATATGCCCACCGCCTTCCATGCCTTCGATCACCATGGCATCCGCCCCGGAAGCCGCGATGCGCTTGGCCAGTTTCACATTAGGTACCACCGGGATCACTTTCACTCCGGCTTTATGCAGGGGTTCGATCCAGGGAATCGGGCTGCCTGCGCCCGTAGTAACGAACGCGACTTTTTCCTTGCAGACAATATCTGCAATTGCATTTAAGTTAGGCGCCATCAGCATCAGGTTGACACCGAAGGGTTTATCTGTCAGGCTCTTTGCCTTCTTAATTTCTTCTTCCACCCATTCGGCAGACCGTCCCCCTGTACCGATGATCCCGGCGCCGCCTGCATTGGATACGGCAGCAGCCAGCGTTCCGTCACTGCTCCAGGCCATGCCGCCCTGGATAATCGGATACCTGATCCCCAACAATTCACATAACCTGTTTTTCATAAGAACCTCCAATCTGCAATCACGTTTCACAACACTATACAAAATACGTTAAAACAAAAACAATTATACACCCGGTCTGTTAAAACAATTTACTGAAACAGTCGGGACAGCAGAATAATAATCGTACCTGCAACTGCGCCGATGACACCGATAAACAGAAAAGCCGGTAGAATAAAGAAAATAATACCCAGTACGATCAAGGCAAAAATAATCCAGGTCAGCAGACCTCCGCCCAAACGGTATACCTTTAAACGTTCAGAATTCCGGCTATCTTCATAGGGTCTGTCCCCTTGCCGGAAATCATCCTGCTGCCAGTAGCTGTCCTTTTCCTGGTACTCGGCACGCCTGGTATAGCCTTCTTCCCCGCCGGAACCTTCCATTTCAATGGTAGTTCCGTCAAAGTTGTCCCGCTCTTCCCGCGTCAGGCTTTTTGCTTCAATATCAACCTTTTTATGACAGTACGGGCATTCTGTAAGACTGTCATCAAATTCATGCTTGCAGAATTCACATAACATGAGTCATCCTCCCGGCGAATACGCCTCACGAAAAAATCATGTTCATAAACGCGTCTTCACTCATGTAACGGGGATCAAAAGCTTCCAGCTGCAAAACATCCTGAATGATACCGGACCGTTCCGCAACACGCTTTGTGTCAATATGCACCTTTTCAGCATAGGGCGCCACGTCAAGCAGGTATGTTCTGGTAATCTTTATATAATTATCCAGGATTGCCAGAGTCCAGATCATAATATCTTCGTCACTGAAACAGGCCACGGGACGGAGCGCATAAAAATCTCCCCATATCTGTGTCAGGTTTTTCCGGTCCTCCCAGGACATGTGAAGCAGTTTGCCAAAATGCAACAGGTACTGGTGTACCGGATCCTCTTTCCGGAGGGCAGCCGGTTTGTATTTCATGTCCTTTACAGCAGGATATACCGGTTTCAGCGACATGTCCGGCGCCCCTGCACAGGCGACCATATGCATCACCAATGCGGGATTAGCGTTAACGAACTGCTCCCAGTCCGCATCGGGATGAGCAACCCTGTAACAGGCAAGAAACGCCGAAAGCTGATTATAAAGAGTCTTCTGTGCTACAGAATCAACAATCACACTGCGCAGGTATTCGGTGATCAGATTGCCGTCCTCAAACACATGAGCTATGCACAGAATACCCCGGATATCAACGGTTTCATCAACCGGCAGGCTCAGCTCCGAAATACTGCCTGTAAAAAAGTCTTTACAGCTGAACCAGCCGTCGGCTTCCTCACGCTCAATTGTAAAGACCATCAACTGGATCTTCAGCATTGATTCCAGCAAATCGGTCAGGGCCTTATTGGCCTTTCCGTGACGGGGATTCGGATGTTCAGTATAATATTTATAGAAATGCTCTATCGGCCTTTCATTGGTATCCCGCAGACGGTAATCAAAAATAAAATATTCCCAAAAAGAAGCAAACAGCTCCGGTCTCTCCTGATTCCTTTCCGGTTCCGTTTCCGTTCCGAAATACGCATAACAGGCGCGGCGCCTGTCGAAGGAGAAACGGGGATCATCAAAATACTTCTGCATCATGTCAAACAAGACGGAAAGTTTCTGTCCCAGCTGCATGAACACCTTTGTTTCCAGATCGGGTTCCCGGTTGGTCCGGTATTTCTCATACTCTTCCGGAAGGGAACCGTCTTTTTGAAACAGCAGGAGTCTGCCGTCCGTCCCCAGCAGCTTAAGCCGGCACTTGGCTGCTGCCGTATCGTTGCTGATAGCCTTCTTCTGCTTTAAAAAAATGAGCAGCCGCTGGATTACGGAAAGGAAATAATCCACATTGTCATAATCCAGTTCGAAATCACCGATATTCCGCTGACACCAGCTGATACAATAGACAAAATCCTCACCGGTCATGTCGCCAATTTTATAAGAAGTATTCCCACAATATATCAAAAGGTACATAACCTGCTGCCAGATTTCCAGCAGTTCGTCATCCGTGGCGCCCCGGAAAGCTTCCGTACGCAGGAACTGTTCTGCATACCTGCGCTCCAGGACAGTATTCCAGCCTTCGTCATCATTATATAATTCGTTAATTACATCGTAGATATTTGTCATTCTTCTCCTAACACCAGTACTTCCGGTACTAATATAACGTTATAGTTTTCCTTAATTATCTTTTCAATATATTCAATGAGCTGCAATACATCTTTTGCCGTAGCATGATCCGCATTGACAATAAAGCCTGCATGCTTAACTGAAACTTCCGCGCCGCCGATGCGGAAGCCTTTCAGGCCGGACTCTTCCACCATCTGACCTACAAAATGTCCTTCCGGGCGTTTGAAAGTACTGCCCGCGCTGGGCATATCCAGCGGCTGCTTGCTGATACGCCGTTGGCTGAAATCATCCATCTTGGCCTGGATTGCAACTTTATCTCCCTCTTTAACCTTCAGCTTCACAGCCAGCACAATGACATCGGAAGCCTGCAGGGCGGAATGACGGTAGGCAAACTGAAGATCCTCCCTGCCCAGGGTTTTTACTTCGCCTGACCGGGAGATGACTTCCACGGACACTACCGTATCTTTCATTTCCCCATCGTAAGCGCCGGCGTTCATGTAGACAGCGCCCCCCAGGCTGCCCGGTATGCCCACGGCAAATTCCATTCCCGTATACCCGGCTTCCCCGATAATACGGCAGCACTGGGCCAGAGACACGCCACTGTCAAAAATAAAGTTATTGCCATTCTGTTCCCAGTGTTTCAGGGCGTTGCCAAGCTTCAGCACGATACCCCGGATTCCCTTGTCCCGTACCAGAAGGTTGGAACCATTCCCGATCACGGTCAGCGACACTTTTTCTTCCTTGGCAATGTGCAGCACTTGCAGCAGGTCTTCCCGGTCCGCGGGGACCACCAGTACATCCGCCGGTCCGCCGATATGGAAAGATGTATGCAGGGACATGGGTTCAGCGAACCGTACCTGCCCCCTGATTTCCGATTTTATACGTGAAGCCGTTTCCTGTGTCAGCATTTTATTCCGCAACTTCCTTTACCACATCTGTAATGGTCTTCGAAACATCCTGGAACATCAGCTGGAACCGCTGGAAGGCATTCAGGTAATTCATGGCCAGCGGATTCAGCTGCAGGGTACGCATCATATCATTGAACTGCGCTTCCTTTTCTGCCGGAATCTCTTTTTTCTGGTAACGGGCAATCTCCACTTCCTGCCCCAGCTGCATGAACCGGGCAATCAGAGCCTTGGTATCCGGCTCCGCGGATAATTTTTCCTTGGCTTCTTTCAATACAGCAAACTCACGGGTAGCCCGCATCTCCCTTGCCAGTTCATTAGCGCAATCATATACTGTCATTGTGTATTCTCCCCTTCAATATAGTTTTCAATTTTACACACGCCATTTATTGTAGCACATTTTATCGTATCTGCCCATAGGGAATATTTAAATGTTGCCATCCTTGTATATCACCCAAGGTAAAATGCCACCATTCTTCCTTACTCTGGGTAAACCCGCACTCTTTCATCACAGCGACCAGCATGTCCCGCAGGCTTCGCTGCCGTTCCGTACCGCCCGCAAAACCGGGGAACTGGCGGACAGATACTTCATCAAAATCACTGATCATCCGCACTGCTTCCCCACTGGCCAGATCATACAGGCTTACATCTACCGTTCGTCCGGTATTTCGGTCTTCTCCTTTGTCCGGTCCGGGCAGCATGTCTTTTTTATCCTTCGGCAGCAAATCGGAAGCCAATTTAGAAACATACCAGGGACGGTATCCTTCCCAAACAATAAGGCCATACCCCTGTGCAGCCAGTTTGTCTGCTGCTGTTTTCAGCGCAGCTGCAGTTTCTGTTTCTGCATAGGCTTCTGCAACGTCATACAAAGGAACGCCAAAAATATTATCCGTTCCAGCATAACGTAAATCAAACTTTACATTGGGAACGACCGACCTGATACGCACAAGTCTGGCCGCTTGTCCCTGCTGCAGCTTTGCCGGCATAACAGCCTTTGGGGCCAAATCTTTTAGTGACTGATAATTCTTACTGGCTTCCAGCCGGAGTATTTTGTTGCTTTCACCTGGAAAAAAGTTCCGGGCAAACCGTTTGCCGCCGATTTTACAGACGATTCCATTCCCTTCCGCGTCCCGTTCAAAATGTACCGGGGCTTCTGCAGACATTAACGGTCCCTCTTCATTCAGCGTATAAGAATCAAAGCGCTCCTTTTTTAATGGGAATACATTGCCCATGCTGAAATCCCTGTTATCTCTGTCTGAAAGATAAACAATCTGCAAAACACCTTTTTCTTCACGAAGGAGAAAAACCGAAGCATTGCCATAATACATACCTAACAGAAATTTCACATCCTTCGGTACCGCTTTTGCAGCCAGCGTGACAGAAATCAGGGCAAACTGGAAGAAAACTGTCAACAGAATAAAAGAAACTATTTTCTTCTTCATTTTCATCATCTTTACTTTCCTACACCAGGTTCCACAATTTTAAAACGTACATCTGATAAAGCATTCAAATTCTTGCGAACCTTGAGCACCTTTTCCAAATCAATTTCCCCATAAATAATTTCCTCGCTGTCGCCGCCTTCAGCAATAATATGGTTCATGGGGTCAATGATGCGGGAATGTCCGTAGAAGGGATCGCCCTTAAAAGATCCGACACAGTTTACCGCCGCCAAGAATACATGATTTTCAAAAGCACGGGCCCTGGAGAGCAGGTCAAATCCGTCCCCCCGGCGTGTTGGCCATTCTGCCGGACAGACAATAAGCTGCGCGCCCTGCAGGGCCAGATAACGGTAAAACTCCGGGAATCGCAGATCGTAGCAGATGGTAGCGCCGCAGCACACACCGTCCAAATCAAACACATTAAAATGCTCTCCCGGTGCGAAGAACCTTTCTTCTTCAAACATGCCGAATAAATGTGTTTTGCCATATTCATACACGATTTTTCCTGCTTTACTGATAGCCGGAATCATATTATATATCCTGCCGTTTTTACGGATGGGCAGAGAACCGGGCAGTAGTGAACACTGATATTTTCGAGCAATCCCGCACAGAGTTTTAATCAACGGGCTGTCCAGGGTCACTGCTTCTTCTTTGAGATGACCCAGAGAATACCCCGTGTTCCAAATCTCCGGCAGAATCACCAGGTCACTTTGTTTTGCCGCTTTTTCCAGCAGATTAAGGCCATGTTCTGTATTCCCTGCACAGTTTCGTTCTTCGATTTCCATCTGAACCAGCGCTATCTTCATATTTTAAACCTGCTTTCTACATTTAATTTTTCTTGATTTTTATAAATAATAAATTATATTTCCGCATCCTCTTTCGGAAGCATGTTCCGCTTCTCAAGAGAAAGCATCACCCATGTTTCCAAAATGCGCAGTAACTTGGTACCGATAAAGTCATTTTGTGAAAGCGGACGCAGTAAGGCTGCAGGTAGGTTATGCCAGTGAGCACCTATTACATCTGTAAAAACCTGGTCTCCGGCAGCCAGTATTCCCGAACTCCCCTTTGTCACCTCATCGGCCACCTCCGGAAAAGACTCCTTTAGCAGGCGGAGCACGCCGGTATACGCCCAAGGTAAGGGTTTCCCGGCCCAGGTCAGAAGAGGAATGCACAGCCCTTTCCCGGCCAGTTGCCTGGCAATAACCTCCGTCCGTTTGCCTCCGTTATTAGAAGCCAGCAAAATTACAATACCCTGCCCTTCCAGTTTCTGCAACCAGTCCAGGTGTTGCCCCGGTATTTCGCTGCTGTTGCGTGATAACAGCGTATTGTCGATATCCAGCAGCAGGACCCGGTACCGATGCCTGCCCATCCACTCCGGCGTAATCTTTTTTAAAGAAGAAAACCGGTATTCCGGATTTAACGTTTTCCACATCATGATTCCGTTTCCTGACGGACAACCGTCTCTGCCGGGAACGTTATCACAAACCGGGTTCCCACACCAACCTGGGAGAATACTTCAATCTGCGCCCCATGCATGCGCACAATCTCTTTGGCAATGGCCAGACCCAGTCCTGTACCTTTGGAGGAACTCTGTGCGTGGGATTTATCTACTTTATAGAAACGTTCAAAGATAAAGGGAATGTCTTCTTCCGGGATTCCAGGCCCGTTATCCACCACGCTCATTTCCACAGACCCGTTTGCCAATATCTTTGTTTCATAACGGACATAGCTTCCTTCCGGAGAATACTTGATGGCATTGTCGCCCAGCAGCAACACCAGCTGCACAATCTGGTCGCCGTTCCCCAGAATCTGCACACTCTCTTCCAACTGTAATTTCAACGTAATCTGTTTTGGTTCAGCCTTCACTTTCAGCTTTTCTGCCACATTGCGGATTATATCCGCCAGAGGCAGAGGCTCGGTGTCTGCCACGTTCAGCTTATCAGCAGACTGCAGACGGCTGATGTCCAGCAGAGCGCGGACCAGTCGTTCCAGCCGTTTGGTTTCGCTGCCGATGAGATCGCAGTAGCGACGGTTGGGATCGCTTTCCTCCAGGCTGTCGCTGACAATATCGTTATAACCCCGGATAATCGTAATTGGGGTCCGCAGTTCATGAGACACATTGGCCACAAAATCACGGCGGATCTTTTCCATACGGGCCAGCTTACCTAAATAATTGCTCAGCTCTGTACTTAAATGATTGATGGCATTCCCAAGTTCAGCCACTTCATCTTCGCTTTCCACCTCTACCCTGCGGGAATAATTTCCTTTCGCAATGGCAATAGTTGCATCTTTCATGGAAACCAGCGGCTTGACAATCTGCCGGGAAAGGCTCCGCACCATAAACAGACTGAGCAGCAATGCCAAAATACCCACAATGATGGTAAAAACATAGACATTGCGCAAAAAACCGCCGAAACCGCTGAGAGGTTCCGCCATCAAAATAGCGCCCCGGGGGTGAACTCCGTCACCGTAGGGCACGCCTACTAATATAACCTGCTGCTTAAAATAAGGGTGGTAAACCTGGGAGCGCACGCTCTCACCCCGGTAAATATCTTTAAGTATTTTATTTACATTGCGGGAAACCTGTCCGCTCTTGATCTCTTCAGCCAGACGTGTAGTATATTCGTAAACAGGAATACGGTCCGCAGGAACAGAAACGTCCGGCTTGTCTGTTCCAACTTTTCCGGCACTGCCTGCATAGGTCTTACCGGCATTGTCCACATCCGCCGCAATGTTAGAAGCCGCCAGGAGATTATAATCGTCGTCGAACAGCCAGATACGGGCGCCCACCAGCCGGTCTACGGCGATCAGGTATCGCATCAGCATATACCTATTGTTATCTTTGGTAACAAAGTATTCCACGGTAGCTGCCATCTCATGACCTTTCTGGGCCAGTTCGTCTTCTTTAATTTTAAAAAAGTAATCCGCAATTAAATAGGAAGTACCGGCTGTGATGCCGACCACCACAATAAAAATGATAGCCATAAAGCTGTACATCAGCCGGGTACTCAAAGATTTATTCACACTGCACCTCAAAAATTACGTATTGGCAGGCTCAACAGATTTCCTTTTTAGCTCAAATTTGTATCCGACTCCCCAAACAGTTTCAATATCCCAGGAAGAATCTTTTGGAATAGCCAGCTTCTGTCGGATGCGTTTGATATGGGTGTCAACCGTACGGGTATCTCCAAAATACGTGTAACCCCAAATGGATTCCAATAACTGGTTACGGGAGAACACCTTACCAGGCGCGCAAGCCAGATAATACAGCAGTTCAAATTCCTTCGTTGTAAAGGTGACCGGTTTTCCTCCGGCAGTGACCTGCATCCTTTCTCTGTCAATGGATAATCCATCGTACTCTATCTTCCGCTTATCACTCAGCTTTTGGAAACCGCTGGCGCGACGCAGCACCGCCTTCACGCGCGCCACCACTTCACGGGGGTTAAAGGGTTTGGTAATATAATCGTCAGCGCCCTTTTCCAGTCCCAGGATACGGTCGTCGTCCTCGTCCTTGGCTGTCAGCATAATAATGGGAAGATCATACCGGCGGCGTATTTCTTCGCAGGCCTTGATACCGTCCAGCACCGGCATCATGATATCCAGCAGCACCAGATCCGGTTTTTCTTTTTCAATCATAGACAGGGCCTGCTGTCCGTCTTCCGCTTCCACAACCTTAAAACTTTCCTTGTCAAAATAAACTTTCAGAATCTCCCTGATCTGCGGTTCATCATCCGCAATTAAAATTTTAGACATAACTATCTCCTTTACTCTGTTCATCAGATAAATACATCCTTAACTGCAAACATATAAACATGTAATACTATCAACCTTGCTATTCAATAGCTATTATACAATATAAAAGCCCCGGAAAACAGAGCCAACCGTTTCATCTCACAAAAGATTTACAAAAATGACGAAAAACAGTCACAGATAAAATACAAAACAGGCAAACCAAAATGGCCTGCCTGTTGAAAACTGTAATTATTCTTCCATAACTAATTAATTATACACCCTTCCGGCACCCAAATATCTGGCGCCCCAATAGCCGGTGAAAACTTCAGCAACGGAAATGCCTTTACTGCAGGATGCATGAATAAATTTGCCATCGCCAACATAGATACCGACATGGGAAGGCCCGGGGCAATACGTTTCGAAAAATACCAGATCGCCTGTCCGCAGGTTTCCTCTGGGAATATGGGTAATGGCATCATACTGGGTATCCACCATTCGCGGCAGGGAAATACCTGCCTTGCCAAATACGTAGCATACAAAACCGGAGCAGTCAAAACCGCCCGGAGACATGCCGCCAAACATATAAGGAACACCAAGCATACTGTACGCAGCCTTCAAAATGGTCCGGGTCATCATATGATTCCCGTAACGGTCGGGAGGCATGTCCTTGTTCATCAGGTTGCGGTACGTAGCATCATTTACGATACCGTCAGCTTTTAAACCTTTGGCAGTCTGGAAATCCTTTACTGCTTTTTCCGTAGCCGGACCGAATACACCGTCAACTTCTCCAACTTTATACTGAAGAACAACTAACTGTTTCTGGATTTCAATAACTTCCGTACCGCGATCACCTACCGCAAAATCAGCGAAAGCTGTTGAAAAAGAAAAACAGGATAACGTAGCAGCAACAACAAACGTAGCCAGCTTTTTAAAGTACATTTAGAAAACACCTCTCAGATTTTTGTTCTGCAAATTTCTGAGATACATAAAAAAACATGTAAAAGCAACGAAACCATTACTGCAATTTTATATAAATCTCCAAAAATTAATTATTACAGTATATATTATAACACATTTTTGACATAAGTTTGTGAACTTTCCAGTCAGGAAAAATGTGTTTCGGTAGAAAGGTGTCTGTTTGATGTCAGTTTGCGCATCTGATAACCATGCGTGTTTTCATTGATTCCGGAAATTATTTTTTCTTTTTACGCGAAATTCCATACGATTCAATTTGTGAACTTTATTTAAAATACCTCACACCGCTTTCAAAGATATGCTGGTCCTTTTCCCCGTAAATGTTCTGCATCAGTCCGGAAATATAACGTTCGCTGTGACCCATCTTACCCAGGATCCGTCCGTCCGGACTGGTAATGCCTTCGATTCCGTACAGGGAACCATTGGGGTTCTCCGGGCTGGACATGGTGGGATTACCGTTGATGTCCACGTACTGGGTGGCCACCTGTCCGTTTTTAAACAGTTCACGGATCGTATCTGCCGGGGCGTAGAACCGGCCTTCACCGTGGGATACCGCAATGGCATGTACATCTCCGGGTTTTACCATGTTCAGCCAGGGTGATTTATTGGAAGTGATCCGGGTGTAAACCATCTGGGAAACGTGCCGGCCGATAGTATTGAAGGTCAGCGTAGGAGAATTCGCTTCGAGAGGACGAATTTCGCCATAGGGAACCAACCCTAATTTAATCAGTGCCTGGAAGCCGTTGCAGATGCCCAGCATCAACCCGTCGCGATTCTGCAGCAGGTCATTGACCGCTTCCGCGATCCGCGGGTTCCGGAACATGGTTGCGATAAACTTACCGCTGCCGTCCGGTTCGTCCCCGGCGCTGAAGCCGCCCGGCAGCATGATGATCTGGGATTCCTTAATCCCCTTCACCATTGCCTGAATGGTCTCTTCAATAGCTTGTGCAGTCAGATTCCGGATCACGAAAACATCGCTATCGGCCCCTGCCAGATCAAAGGCCCGGGCTGTATCGTATTCGCAGTTCTGTCCCGGGAATACCGGAATGAACACTTTCGGTCTGGCAATATTTACCGGGGCCGTTAAGGGCAGTTCCCGTTTATACAAGGGCTGCTCCAGCAAATCCTCTGGAGTTTCAGACACCGGTGCTTTGGCCGGGAAAATAGGCTCCAGCGTTTCTGTATAGGCTTTCACCAATTCGCTGTTGGTCAGCGTTACGTCATTGACCGCAATCTCTGCTTTTTCCGTCACAGTGCCCAGCGGCAGATAATCCAGCTCGCCGAACAACGCGTCCATATCTGAGTCGCCCGACACTTCCAGCAGCATGCCGCCCGGCTGCAGGGTAAACAGACTTTCTGTATGGGGGAACGGCTTTATAAAGGAAAAGCCCAGTGCATTGCCCAGGGTCATCTTCGTGATACCCGCGGCAATGCCGCCTTCTTCTATGGCAGCGGCAGCCTTGACCTTTCCGTCAAGGATCAGTTGATGCACCCTGCGCAGATTTTTCCGCAGAGCGGCAAAATCCAGCACGTCCCCTTCCAGCAGCGGCGTACTCAGGAATATGACTTTATCCCCCGCCGTTTTAAACTCACTGGAAACGGCTTTGCGCCCATCGATCACATTTACGGCAAAAGATACGAGAGTGGGAGGTACGTGCAGGTCCATAAAGCTGCCGGACATGCTGTCCTTACCGCCTACCGCCGGAACTTCCATGCTGTTCAGTACGGTGTTGGCACCTAACAGGGCGGCAAATGGCAGGCCCCAGTCTTCTTTGGCTTTCATGCCCTGGAAATATTCCTGCAACGTCAGGCGGATCGTATCGGGATCTGCTCCTAACGCAACGGCTTTTACCAACGACTGCGTTACAGCGTACATGGCGCCGTGGAAAGGACTCCAGCAGGCCACTTCCGGATTGTATCCGTGAGTCATAAGAGACGCAGCGTCGGTGTGTCCGTGCAATACGGGGATCTGGGCTACCATACCTTCAGCAGGTGTCAGCTGCAGTTTCCCGCCAAAGGGCATTTCCACCGTGGCACGGCCAATGGTGGAGTCGAAGCGTTCGCTTAAGCCTTTTTCACTGCAGACATTCAGCCTTCCCAGATTTTTCAGCCAAGCTTCTTTCAAATCAGCAGCCTTTGCTACAACGTCCGGCGTCTTATCAAAAACAGATTCACCTGTTATATCTTTTACCAGCACTTCCGCATGCTGTGCCACGCCGTTGGTGTCCAGGAATTTGCGGGAAATATCCACGATTTTATCGCCCCGCCAGTACATGACCAGCCGGGGTTCCGCCGTAACCTCCGCCACAACGGTGGCTTCCAGGTTTTCTTCATCCGCAAAGGCCGCGAATTTTTCCCAGTCCTCTTTGGCGATGACCACGGCCATCCGTTCCTGGGATTCGGAAATGGCCAGCTCCGTCCCGTCCAGGCCCGCATACTTTTTCGTCACCTTGTCAAGATTAACCTTCAGACCTTCCGCCAGTTCGCCGATAGCCACGGAAACGCCGCCGGCGCCGAAGTCGTTGCAGCGTTTGATCAGGACCGTAACTTCCGGGTTGCGGAACAGCCGTTGGATCTTCCGTTCTGTAGGAGGATTACCCTTCTGTACTTCCGCGCCGCAGGTGGCCAGTGAATCCACCGTGTGTTCTTTGGAAGAACCGGTAGCCCCGCCGATGCCGTCACGTCCGGTGCGCCCGCCCAGCAGTACGATGATATCCCCTGCCGCGGGACGCTTGCGGATGACCGCGCTTTTGGGAGCCGCGCCCATGACCGCGCCGATCTCCATACGCTTGGCTACAAAACGGTCATGATAGTACTCCTGCACCTGCCCGGTGGCCAGACCGATCTGGTTCCCGTAAGAGGAATAACCTGCCGCCGCGCCGATGGTCAGCTTGCGCTGGGGCAGCTTGCCCGCCAGGGTTTTTTCAATAGGCGTACGGGGATCCCCTGCCCCGGTGATGCGCATGGCCTGATACACATAAGCACGGCCGGACAGCGGATCTCGGATGGCGCCCCCCAGACAGGTAGCCGCGCCACCGAAGGGTTCTATTTCAGTTGGATGGTTATGGGTCTCGTTCTTGAACATCACCAGCCAGTCTTCCTTTTTACCGCCCACTTCAATGGGTACGACAATGGAGCAGGCATTGATTTCCTCAGAGTCGTCGTTATCCGGGAATTTGTTTTCTTTCTTTAACTTTTTCGTGGCAATGCAGGCCATATCCATCAGGGTTATGGGACGGTCTGTATTTTTCCCATAGACCTTATCACGGATGGCCAGATACTGTTTAAAAGCGTCTTCAATGGGTTTTGTATAATATCCGGGTTCAATCTCGATCTTGTCCAGATTGGTCATAAACGTGGTATGGCGGCAGTGGTCGGACCAATAGGTGTCCAGCACACGGATTTCCGTAATGGTAGGAACACGTTTTTCTTCCTCTTTGAAATACTTCTGGATCCAAAGCAGGTCTTCCACGCTCATGGCCAGGCCCAGTTCTTTCTGCATAGCGGCAATTTCCGCTTCAGAACGTTCCAAAAAGCCCTCCAGCCGTTCCACGTCCGCCGGTTCTTCCCAGGTGTCCTCCAGCGTCTCCGGTTTTTCCAGCGCCGCTTCCCGGGCTTCGATAGGATTCACCAGGTATTTTTTTACTTTTTCAAATTCAGCATCGGTCAGGTTCCCCTTCAGCACATATACCTTGGCAGCGGCAACCAGCGGTTTTTCCTTTTGGGTGATCAGCTGGATGCACTGGGCCGCAAAATCTTCCCGCTGGTCATATTGGCCGGGCAGCAATTCTATCGCAAACATTTTCTCATCCGCTGCGGGAACCAGTTCTTCCATAACCGTATCCACAGGCGGTTCAGACAAAACCAGCTGCAGCGCCTGATCAAATTCATCTTTTGATAGGCCCATCACATCATACCGGGCCAGTATGCGGACCTTTTCCAGTCCGTCCATCAGCAGGTTGTTTTTCAAGTCTGCCAGCAGGCCTTTCGCTTCTATGGCAAACGCATCCTTCTTCTCTACATAAATTCGTCTGATGTCGCTCATGTTTTGGCCTCCATGAATAGAAAAGTGTAATATGGATCAATAATACTCATTAATATAATTCAAGCATTTGGGAAACAATGCGTCAAGGAACGAAAGCAATTCGGGCGTATAGGATCGCATCCTGATCTTACCGGCCTCTACCAGCTGGCTAAAGGTGAACGCGCCGAAATAAAGCTGGGTAAAAGCTCCCATGGTGATCACCGCGTCCGCATTGCCTGCTGCCTTCGCCAGATACAGGCTGCCGGTATCAACCGAAAGAGTTACAAGGCTGTTATTCTCTTCCAGAAGCTCGTCCTGCAGCAGCAGGGTAACCTGCCCGTCCAGGCAGTTCTCCGGTAATTCATAACGTCGCAGCGCCTGCACCGCGTCGAAGCAGCGCGCCATCATGAACGGTTTCACCCGTCCCGCCCGGTCCGCATCCGGGAAATCAAGCCAGGTCAGGTCGTCCTCCATGGCTTCCCAGTACAGCTTATCCGCCGCTGACCGGTGTTCGGCCGCATATCGCAGCAACGCCCATTTTGCATCCGGTGTCAATGCCACCAGTTCCTGAATATAAAATGTTTTATCCTCCGTAATCTGATAAAACATGTAACCCCGGGGCTCACTGCCGTGATATACAACAGCCGCCTGCACCTTTTCCATTTGGTGCACGGCCAGCAGTTTTCGCCACTGGAAGTCCGTGCGGATGGGCAGTCCGTTATACCCCTCTGCCAGCGCCGCGTACAGACCTTCAAACAGTTCACTGTCATAAGAACTGTAATGCCTGATCCACAGCTTCCCAGAAGGAACCGGCACAACAAGCTTTTCTATGGGAATCTCATATACGTGCTTGCAATAGCAAAACGCGAAATCGTATTTTTGGTAAATACCGGCATAAGCAGGCATCAAAAGGGCAAAAGCGCATTCTTTTCTCCGCAACACACGGAATGCAGACTGCAGCAGTTCTTTTGTCAGGTTCTGTCCCCGGTCTGCCGGATCTGTTGCAACGCCCACAATATAGGGAACGCGTTCCTCCTGTCCCCGCAGCAAAATCCCGTACGGATTAAGATGCAGCATGTTCTGCAGATGCCCGTCCTCTTCTGAAAAGCCGCCCAATACCAGGTTATGCTGCAGACAGTATTCCTGAAAGTACCATTGGAAGAAAGGATCTTCCTGTTTCTCAAAGCAGTAGTCCCAGAGTGCCATGACCTGGGGCAGCTCTGCCTCTGTTACAATTTTACAATTCATAGATTCCCCAAATAATCTCCTGCTTTTTCTCTTATTTCCGATTTCCGGCAAACTTCAGTTATTTTACAAGCAGACTGTATTTTTTCACCATGAACACAGGGTGCAGCGCTTCTTTCGCCTTACGCAACCCTTCATGCCCCATGTCTTCTTCCCGGTTGAGATATTTCATATCCGGCCATACATACTTAGCGCACTCAGTCTGGATAGCAGCATACAGGCCGCGGATTTCGGGATTGGCCTTTTCTACATTCTCATCACAGACCTCTCCGTTGATAGTCTTGCCAAAACCGAAAGCTTCAATCTTTCCGTTCACACGGATGGCCCCGCCCCGTAATCCCAGGGCCTCAAAATTCACAAAGGCTTCCTGCAATGCGCGAATCTCCCAGAAGATGCTGGGGTCAGTATCCATCCGGGCTTTACACCACTCTTCACCAAAATACAGGCATTCGGCGAAATTTTCCGGATTGATCATTTCAAATACGTAATCCGGGTTCTCCCGTTTAAAAGTATTGTAATGGTTTTTCTGACCATGGTAACGGCGGCCTCTCAGAGTCGCCAGGTCCTCCTGCAGATACACATAATCCCAACTGTCGCGGTTTTCCACGAACTCTTCCCCGCCTTTCAGGCAGCTCAGACGTTGCAGGGAGCATTCATAGATGCCGCGAAATTCAAAAGAGCCCCCTTCCGCTTCTTTGATTTCCTTTGCCAGAAGAGGCAGGTCTTCGTCTTTGCCGCCGAAAGGCTGCAGATAAAAAACATCATCTTCCAACTGCACCTTGATCAGCAGGAAGCCGAATTTTTCTGTCCACCATGTGCGGTAATAATCCCGCCAGATATACAAGTTTGTAAATGCGCATTCCGAGCCGAAATGTTCCGGCTTATTCAGATACGATTCAAACAGGGCGCGGTCATTGACCGCGACTTCTTTAAATTCTAAAATGGAAATACCCCTCCCCGGATAAAGAAAACCCAATAACTAATTATAAAGACACTCAATAACAAGAAATCCATTAAATTAACAAAACTAAAACTGTAACCCACTGTATTTAATTTATTATTATATCATATTTCTATTCAACATTAAACTAAAAAACCGACTGCCTGTTAAACAGTCGGTTATGGATTCTATGGGTCTCTTAACGTGCTGTCAAAAGATTTGTATCATATTATTCGTGATTATGACCTGCTTTGCGTTTGTTAAAGCAATCAAAACAATAAACCGGGCGGTCTTCAGAAGGACGGAACGGGACTTCCGTTTCCTTGCCGCAGTCAGCACAAACTGCCTTGAACATTTCCCGCGGCTGGGTCCCGTTCATACGGGCTTTACGGGCAGCACGGCAGGCAGAGCAGCGTTTCGGTTCATTAGTAAAACCTTTTTCTGCATAAAATTCCTGCTCAGACGCGGAAAACACAAATTCATTACCGCATTCAACGCATTTCAGGGTCTTGTCTTCAAACATAGTTAAGTCACTCCTTTTCTTTGTACCCCATAGGAACAACTATCTTCTTACTGTACCGCTTCTTCCTTTTGATGTACTTAGAAAATAAGCGAGAAAACGAAACAATAAACTAAGCCGGCCTTGAGATATCCTAAAGTGAAGTATACCAAAAATAGAAAACTTGTCAATGCTAATTTGCAATATTATTGGTTACAATTTTAGTAAAATTTAATAATATAGTACTTTTAGCACTATTTGTTTTAATTCGTGATAACAAAATTGTAAAATCTGTTACATTTTTCGCTTTGCAACCTGCTTAGGAAAACACGGAACAATTCGCCCGTATGTTTGCCGGCACACTGCATTTAATCAGTATTTCCTTGGCTATAAGCAGACATAACAATCAGTATTGCGTCAGGTTGGAATAATCCAGCGTGTAAGACCGCCCCCAGTAATAAAAGCAGGTTATGGAAGCATTGCCTACATGCAGATGCCAGGAACGGTTCAGATCCAGCCCCAGCATGGTACAAATCAGCACCCGGATAATCCCGCCATGGGCAACAAAGGCCACATCACCTTCCGGATACTGGTCCAGAATACGCTGTACCTCCGGATAAGCGCGCTGCTGTACCTCAGACATGCTTTCCCCCTCAGGAATCTTTGTTTTGGCAGGACTGGCAAAAAAATCCTTCCATTCTTTTGCGTACTTTTTCTGGATATTTTTACTGTTCATATTTTCCCAGATACCAAAGCTCATCTCCCGCAGCGCGTCCGTTGTCTGCGGTTCAAGGCCCTTTGCCCTTCCAATGATTTCTGCCGTGGTCCTGGCGCGTTGCAGGCTGCTGGTGTAAATTGCCTGCAGCGGCACGTCCTTCAGAAAGCGTGCAACTTTTTCAGCCTGTTCGATTCCTTTCTGATTCAGAGGAATATCCGTCTGGCCCTGAAAACGCA
This sequence comes from Acidaminococcaceae bacterium, assembly GCA_017554485.1. Classification (GTDB taxonomy): domain Bacteria; phylum Bacillota; class Negativicutes; order Acidaminococcales; family Acidaminococcaceae; genus Succiniclasticum. The sequence goes on from JAFZIG010000041.1 coordinate 37,889, forward strand.
AGGCATTGTTGTAATCGGTTTCCCCGTGACGGATCAGATAAAGCTTTGCCATGATTCTCCTCCCTTTCGTTGCTCTGGACAGCAACGTTCTCCTTCCCAAATTATTTGTTCTGTCAGCTTGCCTTCAAACAGATTTTTTCTGTGTTTCCTGAACTTTTAAAGAATAATCTTCTTTTTCATTATGTACGCCGGCTTCTTCAAATGTCTCCATTTCAGCATAGGCCTTGATACCGGCATCGAACAGGTGCAGACAGGTCAGCGCCCCGATGCCTTCCGAACTGTTCCGCGAAAGGCGTAACGGCGCCTGCAACTGCAGCCTTTGCAATAACTCACTGCAGCCGGCTTCTGCCGATTCATCACCGGCAAAACAGTACTGTAACACAAACGGATTAAATTTGGCAGCAGCCAGGGCAGCCAGACAGGTAGCCACACCGTCCAGCATCACAGGCACGCGCATTCCCGCTGCCTGCAGGACAGCTCCTGTCATGGCAGATACAGACGGACACTGCAGCCTTTCCAAAAACAGCAACCCATTTTCTTCTTCCAGCATGTCCTTCCAGTCCTGTCTCAAATCATTTTCACAGGTCCCAAGGCAGATAAGCCCGGCTTTCTCTTCTCCGATATATTCCCCTGTCAGCATAGCACCTTCTTCCAGCAGGTCATATGCCGATTCACCGATGACAAGCAACGGGATAACCATTGCATTGACATAAGCCGCATAGACAGAGATTGCTTTCTTTTTCAGCATAACAGCTTCAATCTCAGCCGCATGTTTCGCTTCCCCCCACAGCAACAGCAACCGTGTCTCCGGAATTACCACCAATTGCTTATCCGAAGAACCGACGATCCCGGCATACCGCGTGGTCATGCTTTCCAACTGGGCAAGGGAACCTACCGGCTTGATCAGGTTGTCAAACCGTTTCTGTGCTGCTTCTAAAATTTCTTTGCTTAATGGCTGGATTTTTGTTGCCAGTTCCTCAATATGCATGATTCCTGTCCTTTACCTGAAATAATAATATGCCAAAAACAATAGGATTACACTACCGCATTCAGTTAAAAAACCGAAAGTGTCGCCTGTCAGTCCGCCCAGATTCCATTTAAGATAGAATGCCAGGACAATGCAGGGAACACAGCTGACAATGGCCAGTTTGCACCAGTCAGGACCCAGGAAAAACAGCAGGATTGCCGCAAACAGCACAGCCAGTATCAGATAGGCCGGGCTGCCCCCGGTTTTAAACATTTCACCCAGACCTCCGGGCCGGGCGTTAGGAAATGTCAGGATATATACAGCCATTAGTGTCCTGGTAACAATATACATGGAAGCCAGCAGCGGTCCCAGAACAGCAGGTTGGAACGATCCCAGCAAAGTCACCTTAGCCAGTATCAGGATGATCGCACCGATGACAGCATTGGCGCCCACATGACTGTCCTGCATGATTTCCAGTTTGCGTTCACGTGTCCGTCCGCTGAAGACGCCGTCCGCTGTATCCATGAAACCGTCATACATCAGGGTCCCAATAAAAAACAGTTCGGCCAGTACTAAAAACACACCCATTACATTGCCGGAAAAACCTGCCAGCATACCAAACCGGGCAGCCCCCCACATCAGGGCCCCCATAATCGCACCTACCAGCGGGAAATACGGTACGGAACGGGCAAAATCATCCGGGAACCAGACTTCCCGTTTTGTCATCCGTATCCTCGTTAAGAACTCCAGACAGGTAAAGAAATCCCTCAGGTAACGGAACGGGCCGGAAGAACGTTCCGGCAGCGTAATATTCAACCGGTTCCAGAAACCGGTTTCCACCTCAACTTCTGTTCCTTTGGTTTTCAAATTCTCATCTGCCATGCTGTACTCCTGGTAATGTTTAACGTAAAAATGTGCTGAAGAGAAACTAATCAGGTTTGAAGTTCATTCAGCCCAGAATGCTTACGCTCCTGTAAGTTCCCGATAGGTATCTAATGCAGAACGCAAAATACTGATCGCCAGGGAAGCGCCGGTACCTTCTCCCAGGCGCATGCCCGCATGGACGACAGGCTTCAGCTGCAGCACCTCCAGCATCTTGCTGGCACTTAAATCAGAAGATAGGTGGGAGCACAGCAAATACTTCGCGCAATTAGGATTGATTCCATAAGCAATCAATGCGGCAGCCGTTGCGTTCACGCCGTCTATCATAGTGGGCACATGCCGCGCCGCACCGGCCAGTATCATGCCGGCCAGACCCGCGTGATCGTAACCGCCGACTTTGCATAACACGTCCATCCCGTCTCCGGGTTTAGGCTTATTCACTTCCAGGCCTTTACGCACAACTTCAGTCTTGATTTTCATCCGTGCATCGTTGATGCCGCTGCCCCGTCCTGTAGTCAGTTCCGCCGGCAGGTCCAAAAATCCCGCAGCAATGGCAGCGGTTGAAGTGGTATTGGCAATCCCCATCTCGCCAGTCTCCAGCAGATTGCAGCCGCCGTCTATCGCTTCATCAGCAATCCGCATACCTGTTTCCAGTGCCGCTACGGCCTGCTCATACGTCATGGCCGGTCCCTGGGTAAAATCATCGGTTCCCCAGGCAATCTTGCATTGCCGCACGTGGGAAAACGACTGCAGATCAAAGTTCGTTCCAACATCTACTACAACCATATCCGCACCGGCATGACGGGCCATTACGTTAGCGCCCGCGGTACCCCTGCCGTACCCGTTGATCATTTGTAACGTAACTTCCTGAGGAAAAGCGCTGACACCGTATTTACAGATACCGTGATCTCCGCACATCAGCAACATCACCGGTCTCAAACCCCGGATGCCCCTTCCGTCCGTCATCATGAGATAATCCGCTGTCAACCCCGGCAAAATGCCGAAGTCTTCACCCAGCGCCAAGGCAGCTTCCCACTCTTTCAGCACTTCCTTACGAATATTATCATTTGGCACTGAAATATATAAATCTTCTAACATAGGATGACTCCATTTATTCCAAAACCCTGAACACCATGCCCGGTAAACTGTCTGTGTATCCCGTCTGTTTTACGCAAAACGGAACGCTAACCGCTTGATATCCACAGCCTGCCCAGCCACCACATAAAAAACCTGATCGGCTGCTTCCCCGATCTGCTGGTTCACCCAGCCGGAAATATCCCTGTATTCCCGGGCCATAGCATTATCCGGCACAATTCCGTTACCCACCTCGTTGGATACAAAGACCACGGTCCTGCCGCAGGCTTTGGCTGCATCCAGCAGTGTGTGCATACGTTCCCGTACCACAGCCGCTTTTTCAGCCGTGGTGCCCTGAGGCGCATCTTTACCATATAATATATTGGTCAGATAAAGGGTAATGTCATCAAATAAAATAGCATCTGTTCGTTCCCCTGCTTCGGGAAAAACTTTTTCTGCCTGATACGGAGCTTCAAATGTGATCCATCTTTTTCCCCGGCGGGACTGATGCAGCTTCACACGTTCCGCCATTTCCTCATCCAATATTTCCGCCGTGGCAATATAACCGCAAAGGTTACCCGCATGCAGCACATACTTTTCCGCAAATTCACTTTTCCCGCTGCGGGCCCCGCCCAGCACCAATACAAGCCTGTTCTCTCCATCCACTGCAGCATATCCTCCTGTCACTGGCGCAACGGCACATGCAGATAATAGTCAATGACCCAGACAAATTGGCCGTTGCTGCGTTTCACCCTGTGCCATTTCATGCCGTCAATTAACGCGGTATTCAACAGTTTGACCTGCTCATTCGGCTCAAAGGAACCGATGGCCGGATACTCTTTTCCCGCATGCTGCCTGAATTTTACATCCGTTCCTACAACATAAGCTTTTTTAATCTCCGGTTTCCACATAAAAGAATCTCCCTGTAAAGAAACTATTTTTTAGAAAATATTTTGTAAACAGTTCATTCTGTCTAAGCATATATACATTTAATTCTGTCACAGGCAATCTCACAAAAAACGTTTGGCGATTCGTTTCTGATAAAAGATATCATCAAACAACTCAGTTAATTAACTTTAACTATTTTATTATACCATAGAAAATGCCCCCTGACTATGTGTCAGGAGGCATTAATGATGAAATTCATGTAAAACACAGAGATATTCAGGTTATTGCAATGTTAAATGTACACGAATCAACAAGAATCAACTCTATTTCTTTTCTTCCACGCCAACTTCCGTTTCCACACGGGCCAGGATAAAGCACAGATCTGACAACCGGTTTACACAGATCAGCAGCTGCGGGTTCACCGGTTCCGCTGAATTCAGACGCAACAGCTGGCGTTCAGCGCGGCGGGTCGTGGTGCGGGCAATATCCAGGGCGCCTGCGCCGGGCGAATCCCCCGGAATAAGAAAATGGCTTAAGGGCTGCAGCATCGAATCAAATTTATCGATAGTGCTTTCAAACAGTTTCACATGATCTTCCGTAATGTACGGCTTGGGCAGATTTAAACTTGCCACGTCAGCCATCATGGACAACAGCAGCTTCTGTACATTAAGAATAGCTTCTTTTACGTCGTCCCGTTTGACCAGCGACCGGGCCAGACCCAGCGCGGAATCAACTTCATCCAGGTTGCCGTAGGCTTCTACACGGTCCGAGCACTTGGAAACACGTTCACCGGTATAAAGGCCGGTGGTTCCCTTATCGCCTGTACGGGTATACACTGCAGCTTTTTTCGACATACTTCATTACCTCCTAACATTATGTTTGTGCCGGTAAAACGGCACGCGGACATGATCTCTGCCATTACTCAAATGGTACCTGGGAACCACTGATTAATACATGTTTCCCTAAAACATCACATCCCCGCAGGTTTTAATGAGAGTACGGGGCAAAGGAAACGCTGATAAAACCTTCCGCACGACAGCACAGACAGGCATTCCAGTATCTCCCAAAAAGACCCAGACAAAATGTTAAAGTTTTGTCTGGGCCAACAAATCTTAATAAATTTCTTCCGGTTTAAAGAAATTTTTGATTTCCCGTTCCGCAGCTTCCGGGCTGTCGCTGCCATGGATTACGTTTTCGCCTTTATCCAGCGCAAAATCGCCGCGGATGGAACCAGGTGTGGATTCGATGGGGTCGGTCACGCCCATCATAGTACGGATGGCTTTAATGGCGTTAGGACCTTCCACAATCATGGCTACCAGCGGACCGCCGGTAATGAAAGCTTCCAGTTCCGGGAAAAACGGTTTATCAACATGCTCTGCATAATGATATTTAGCCTGATCTTTCGTCATAACCAACATCTTCAGCGCGCAGATCTTTAAACCGCGGCGTTCAAAACGGGCAATGATCTCGCCGATCAAATGCTTGCGTACTCCGTCGGGTTTTACCAATACCAATGATTTCTGATCCATGTTTTTCTCTCCTTTAAAAATAATATTGCTTTGCAAAATGTATCAATCCGGGCAATAACCCCGGTATGAATCATAATAAATAACTGCTATATCAGGTAAATCGCCAGTTTGAAAACCAGGAATAGTAATTATGCTATCAGTTATAATTATTTTTCCAGCTTGCCCTGCCGTTTCATTTCTTCAGCCTGCCTGCGCAGCAGCGCTACGCGTTCCTCGGTAGAAGGATGAGTGCTGAACAGTTTCTGCATATCCTTTGCGCTGAAAGGACACATAATAAACATATGGGCTGTAGCTTCCGTGGCATTGCGCATGGTCCGGCGGGTCGAGTACTGAGAAATTTTTTCCAGCGCATCCGCCAGATAATTCGGGTTACCGCACAAGGCACCGCCGCCTTCATCTGCTTTATACTCGCGGCTGCGGGAAACCGCCATCTGGATCAGGGCTGCCGCAATAGGAGCCAGTATCAGTAACAGGATAGACGCAATGGGATTGCTGTTATTCCGGTCACGGCTGCCGCCGCCAAACCATAATGCAAACCGGGAAACCGTAGTAATAACGCCGGCCAGGCTGGCCGCTACGGTACTGATGAGGATGTCACGGTTTTTAACGTGGGTCATTTCATGGCCCAGCACGCCTTCAATTTCTTTTGGGGAAAGATAATTCATCAATGCCGTGGTAACAGCCACAGCAGCATGCTCCGGGTTACGGCCGGTTGCAAAGGCGTTAGGCACCTGATCGTCTATGATATACACTTTGGGCATGGGCAGGTTCGCCCGCTCTGCCAGCCGTTTTACAATACCGTATAAGGCCGGCGCGGAATTCTCATCCACCTGATGGGCCTTATACTGGGACAACACCATTTTATCACTGTTCCAGTACGTGAAAAAATTCATGGCCAGGGAAAAGATAAGCATGATCAGCATGCCTTGCTGGCCTCCGGCAAAATCGCCTACCATGACCAGAAGCAGGGTCATCAATGTCATTAAAAACGCTGTTCTCATAATAACAAACACACTCCTCACAACAAATTTATGCCGCTGAACGATCCCTGAAAAGAATGATTATAATTATTTTAAGTTCCCGGCAAAAAGAATTTTTGGTTATCATTGAGATAATTATCTAAATTATTATAACAGACTTTATCCTATTTTTCAATTTCTCCTTTTATGGCCTGCAGCATATCTTCGCTGTTCTCCCTTACCTTGCGGATCAGGATGGGGTTCAAAAGTCCGGCGATCATGGGAATGCCGAATTCAAAATCCACAGCCAGGGAAACATTGACACCATCCTCTGTGTCCAGCAACTCCCAGGCGCCTTCCATCTTTTTCAGGTCCCCTGCAGTCTGCTTATACGTTATCTTAAAAGTTTCCGGGTAAAAGTCATCCCGTTCAGTCCAGACGATCTTTCTCCCGTCTACGTTGGAGATCCAGTGGGAAATGTCGTAATTCTCACCTTTCTCCAGCACATCCACGCTGACCAGATTCTTCATAAATTTAGGATAGGAGGCCATATCCTGTATCACATCAAATATTTTTTGTTTTTCACCTTTAATCACAATCTCTGACTTTACAAACGGCATACAAATTCCTTCTCTCAAATTCAAAAAATAAAGTAACAATCTATGTTAAAAAAGCAAATCAAAAATTATGCACTATGAATGAAACATCCTTACAAATCGTCAATGGCGTCTGCAACCTGTTTAATGCAGCTTTGCAATACTTCCAGCACGTGGTCAACTACAGATATCGGCATGATCAGCGGCGGTTCGATCCGGATCACTTTAGGATTGTTCAGCGTGTAGGCAACAATGATATGCTGATCAATCATTAAGGCCATCAGCATACCGCCGGCGCCCTCTTTTGCCAAATCCATGCCGATCATCATGCCGCGGCCGCGAACCTCTTTGATGACCTGGGGAAATTCTTTGGCAATAGCATCAATACCTTTCTTAAAATAAGCACCTGTTTCCGCGCTGCGCTGCAGCAGGTTCTCTTCTTCTATCACCTGCAAAGTCGCCAAACCGGCCGCGCAGGCCATCTGCCCGCCGCCGAAGGTTGAGGTGTGCAGGAAAGGCGCCTCAATCAGTCCCTTCCATGCAGCTTCCGTACCGATCACGGAACCGATGGGCATGATGCCGCCACCCAAAGCTTTGGCCACCGCCATAAGATCCGGTTTGGCTCCGTCGTAGTCCACTCCGAACCAGGTTCCGGTACGGCCGATACCGGTCTGAACCTCATCGGCGATCAGCAGCGCCCCATGCTTATGGGCAATAATTTCCGCCTGCTTCATGTATCCGTCAGCCGGAACATTGATGCCGCCTTCCCCCTGAACAGGTTCCAGGATCACAGCTGCCGTATCTTTATCCACAGCCGCTTCCAAAGCAGCCACATCGTTATAGGGAACGTGCACAAATCCATCCAGCAGCGGTTTGAAAGGATCCCGGTACATGTCCCGTCCGGTTGCCGTTAAAGAGCCGAAGGTCTTACCATGAAACGCATTATGGGCCGCAACAAACCTTTTGCGTCCGGTAGCCAGCCGTGCCACTTTCAGACAGCCTTCCACCGCTTCCGTACCGCTGTTGCAGAAAAAGTTGTACTGCAGATCGCCGGGCGTGATCTCAGCCAGCTTTTCCGCCAGCAGAGCAGCCGGTTCGTTAAACAACACCTTGCCGCACATGGGCATGTTGTGTAATTCCCGTTCCACTGCTTCCACGACCTTCGGATGCTTATGTCCTACCGCAAACATGCCGAAACCGCCCAGGCAGTCAATAAATTCCTTGCCCTCTGTATCGGTTATAGTCCAACCTTCCGCACGGGCCTCAACGCTTGAAAGTCCCATAAAACGGAACAGCCGTGTGGAAGAAGGATTGATATATTGTTCATATTTCAGCATAATCTCTTCCGGATTCATAATGCCTCCAAACAAATATAATCTTCTGTTGAATGATTGTTTATTCCTCTTTTGTACGTTTGGGAATATCCCTATCCCGGTTGTTCATGTTACCGTGATGAAAGAAGAATATAGTATCCGTAGTAAAATTCCGTTCCGCATCTTTACCGGATTTCACAGCAATTCCCAAGTCCAGACGCCAGGCTTCCATCCCGTGCCATTTAGATTTTTGTTCATTTATGTATTTTACATCTGTATTCTGCAGGTGTTCCTGTACCCAAAGGGATGCTCCATCCAGTTCCGTAGTGACGGGAACACCGACAGCAACTTCCCTGTCAGTCCATACGACATCGGCTCCCGACACTTCCAACAGGTCTCTATGTTCACGTCGGCCAGAGTCCCTCAGCTGCCAGTTCTCACGTTTCAGTAGCAGTATATCATCCACGATCCTGTGGGCCATTTTTGATTCTTCACTAAGATCAAACGATTTAACCGTGGTATCTGACAGGTCTTTGGGTTTTTCCTGCGTTCTGGAAGCATAAAAGACCCCGGCAGCCCCTGCCAGCAAAAGCAATATTAAAATAAATAAAATAAAGATTCCCAAGCCGCCTTTCTTGCTTTCATGGGAACGGTTGCTGTCCTGCATGTGCAGCCCCTCTTTTCCGCACCCTGTCTATTTGCGCGGATGCGCTTTCTCATAAACCGAACGCAGCCTTTTATTAGTCAGGTGCGTATATATCTGTGTTGTAGAAATATCGGCATGACCCAGCATTTCCTGCACACTCCGCAGATCCGCTCCGTTATCCAGCAGATGTGTAGCAAAAGAGTGACGCAAGACATGTGGAGAAATTGTTTTTGATATTCCAGCCTGCCTGCCATATTGCTTGATAATCTCCCAGACACGCTGCCGAGTCAGTCCCTGACCCCCCAGTCCTAAAAACAGGGTTCCCGGATCATTCTCATCCTTCATTAAAAACGTGTTTCTCGCTTCCGTAATATATCGCTGCAGGTATTCTGCCGCCACGCTTCCCAGGGGGACAATCCGTTCCTTGGAGCCCTTGCCGAAGGCAATCACGTAACGCATGGGAATATTGACACTGGCAGTTTGTACAGTAACAAGTTCTGAAACACGCATCCCCGTAGCGTATAACATCTCAAGCATCGTACGGTCCCGCAGCCCTTCTGCGGTCGAAAGATCAGGGGCTTCCAGCAGGGCCAGTACTTCTGCTTCTGTCAGGACTTTGGGCAGATGTACTCCCTTGGTCCCCGCCTCAACCGCTTCCGCCGGATCCGCCTGCAGATAATTCTCCGTGATCATAAAGCGGTAAAACGCCTTGATCGCCGCCAGCTTCCGGGCTATGGTAGCCGCAGCCCTGCCCTGCAGTTTCAGCTTCGTAATGTAACCGATGATCTGTGAACGCTGCACTTCCGCCAGTTTGTCTTCCGAAACGGAAAGAGCCTTGCAGAAGATCCGCAGATCCCGCTGATAGGAAAGCTGGGTATTGTCCGAAAGACCAAGCTCTACCTGCAGATATTCCATAAATAATGCAAGATAATCCACGCTTTCACTCTCCCCGGTTCTCCTGTCCGTTCCTTAACGCTGTAATATGCTGCTATTTCTTCTTCCCTGTTTTGTGTTACTCTGACATAAAAGTACACGCCGCAATCTTCATGATGCTCCCCTCAAAAAAGAAAAACAACGCATAAGCGCTGTTCTTCTTTTTTCACAGCAACCCTAGTCTTTCTTTTCCGCTTTTTCCGGCTGCATAATGGTAATATTGGCGATCGGAGAAATGGTGGAAACCGCATGCTTATACACCAGCTGCTGTTTGCCGTCATTTTCAATGATAATGGTAAAATTATCAAAGCCGCGGACCAGGCCCCGGATCTGGAAACCGTTTACCAAATAAATAACTACCGCCAGGTTCTCCTTGCGGACATGGTTCAGAAAGCTATCCTGCAGATTCATCAATGCTTTAACGTTTGTTGTATTTGTCATGCTCTCCAGCTCCTTTTATATCTTTCTTCCTAAAAACTTATTGATCATCTTTTAATTCAAAAACAAACCTGATTTAATTTTACTTCTTCCCAGTTAGTATCTTAAATTTTACAACCTTTTGCCATATTACACAAGGGCATTCGCCATATCTGTTACAATTTTTTCATAGTTCAGGTCTCTGTCAACAGTTAACCAATGTATATACGGCATTTTTTTATACCAGGTGATCTGCCGTTTTGCAAAATGACGGGTTCCCTTTTTTATATTATCTATTGCCGTTTCACGGTCGCACTGCCCGGTCAGGTATTCCTCCATCTGGCGATACCCCAGGCTTCGCATGGAAAGGCAGTGATCCATGGAAAGACCTTCCTTGAGCAGAAAGCGTACTTCTTCTTCCAGACCATCCCGGATCATCCTGTCCACACGGCGGTTGATTCGTTCATACAAAAGTTCCCGTTCCATAGACAGTCCGAAGACCGTAGCGTCATATTTCAGTTCTTCCCGTTTCTGCTGTGACACCCTGTCGCCGGACAAGGCAGTTTCCAGAGCACGAACCACCCGGCGGATATCATTGGGATGAAGCCGCGCTGCCGCAGCCGGATCTTCCTTTTGCAGCCATGCAAACAGTTTGCCTGTTCCCTGTTCTAACGCAAAAGTTTCCAATTGCCGGCGCAGTTCCGGATTCTCTTCCACCTCGCTGAAACGGTAATCCTCCAGCAGCGCTTTAATATATAACCCGGTGCCGCCCACAATAACAGGTAAATTGCCCCTGTCTGTGATCTCGTGAATAAGCCTTGCTGCCTGCTGCTGAAAATCCGCCACACTGTAAGACGCGTCCGGTGGGAGGATGTTTATCAGATGATGGAGTACCATCGCCAGTTCTTCCTCAGATGGTTTGGCTGTTCCAATATTCATTTGCCGGTAGACCAGCATACTGTCACCGGAGATGATCTCGCCCCGAAACCGTTTTGCAAGCGCAATGCCGCAATGGCTTTTCCCGGTTGCAGTGGGCCCCAGGATCACCACTACTCTTTCTTTGACCAATTATAACCTCTTTCGTATCCCAAACCGCACGGCACTGTATTTTGTACCCACAAACTCCGTGCAACCAAACTCCTGTAAAATCTCCACGCTGCGTTCTTTGATTACAACTCGCGGCGCCACTTTTAATGCCAGATCAACCGTTGCCGGTGACAGAGGTTCATCGTAAGCCAGCGGACGCAGGGGCACCATTTCCGATGACTTCCGTACCGGCTGCCGGAACATGGGGTCGAAATACACTGCGTCAAAACTGTCGGCGGACTGCGCCTTCAAATATTCTCTGGCTTCCGTATGGATGATCTCGATACGCCGCAGGTCTGCGTTCAGTTCCGCAAACTTTCCTTTGTAGGACGCGGCGCCCCGGCTGGTAAGGAACCAGAGTGGCAGCGAAGCTTCCAGACCTATAACTTTGCCCGTCTCTCCGGCGGCATGGGAGGCCAGCAGCGCGTCGGCTGCCAGACCCACGGTACAGTCCAAAACACGCTGCCCCGGACGGATATCCATAGCTGTCAGGAAATTATCATTCTCGTGACGCTGTACGACCCGCTGCCAGCGAACCTTGCCTAATCCCGGATGATACAGCAGCATGCCTTCCCGGGAGTAGAGCTGCGGTCCTTTCTTTCCTGCGATCAGCAGGGCGTCCGCCTGCAAATCATCCAGCATGGCATCCAGGGAACCGTTCTCATAGCGTTCTACATACGGTACCTGCAGTTCTGCCGCCCAGGCTTTTGCCACAGCTTTCATCCGGCGGGCATCGTTTTTATTGCAGGTCACCGCAAATTTAATATCTTTCATTTATCGTACGGTACAGTATTCTTACCGGGCAGGTCAAAGCCTGTCCGCTTAAACAGTTTATACAGTTCATCACTGGTCACCGCGATCATGCAGGGACGGCCGTGGGGACAGGTGAAAGGATGGGTAGTGTTGCACAGGTCGATGATCAGCTGGCGCATCTGCCGCATGTTCAGCACTTCCCCGGCTTTGATAGCTGCCCGGCAGGCCGTCATGTGCAGCACATCCTGACGCAGCTCACTGGCCTCCGGCGTGCGGTGCTCCCGCAGATACTGCGCAATTTCTTTAATGAAATCTTCCGCGTCTTCGTTCCGTATGTCGCTGGGCAGGCTGGCCACCCGTACGGAATTCTCCCCGGCGGTAGTGATGTCCACGCCTAATTTATAAAACTCATCGTGATATTGTTCCAACAGCTCCACATCCTCCGGCTGCAGGGTAATATACAGAGGAATCAGCATCTGCTGGGCAGGAATGTCGTTATGGGTCAGCACCAGCCGGTCATACAAAATACGTTCATGGGCCGCATGCTGGTCGATTAAATACAACGTATCTTCTGACTGGGCGATGATAAAGGTTTTGTCCACCTGCCCGATGGGCCAGATGGTTTCCAGTGCAGACTCTCCCGCAGCCTGGAAAGCAACAGCATGTTCCGTTTGCAGCGGAGACTGTTCGTCCAGCAGCTGGCGTGTTTCACCCAAACTGTAGAGAGGTTCCTTCGGTGCGTCTTCGCCATAGGCTTTATCCGGGCGTTTCCAGATCGTGTTCAACGGTTGTGAAGAGCCCTTTCGAAGCGGGTTCCCCGTTGAGAAATCCCCTCTCGGTTTACCTGCGCCGGATCCATTATGAAAACCGGTCTGCCCACAATAGTTATTTTCATTAAAACTTTCCCCGAAATCACGGTTCAGATGACCTAATCTTCCTGCTTCAGCAGCGTCACCGAACATATTCTGCTGATTTGCTGCCGACACTTCTGAAACAGAGCCGTTCCCAGCAGCCGATACGTTCCTGGCAGTCTGCGCCAATAATCCCGAACTGTTCTCCACCCGTTCCAGAACTGAAGCCAGCGCCTGCCGGTTCTGTTCCTGCAGGTTCTTTTCCTTTTCCGCATGCAAGGGTTTGGTCAGGGCGTCGGTTAAAGCACGATACACCGCTTTATACACCGTACCTTCGTCGCTGAACTTGATCTCGCTTTTCTGAGGATGCACATTCACATCGATGGCTGCCGGGTCCACCCGGATATCCAGCACGGCAAAGGCAAAACCCCGCTTGGGGATCTGGGACTGATAGGCATGCTCGATAGCCTTGCTGATCATCACATTGCTGATGCTGCGTCCGTTTACCAGGATAGTCTGCCAGCCCCGGGTTCCTTTTAACAAGGTGGGCTTGCCGATAAAACCGGTGACGGTAACATCCGCAAACACCTTATCCAGATTTACGGGCAGCAGATCGTCAGAAACCTTTTTCCCATATAAGGCCGTAATCGTATCCTTCAGATTGCCCAGCCCCGGCGTAACCATGACCTCTTTGTCGTTGCTGGTAAGCTTGAACCGCACATCCGGACGGGCCAAAGCAATCCGTGTCAGCATTTCCGTTATATAACGTCCTTCCGTGGAAACCGTCTTTAAAAACTTCCGCCGGGCCGGCACGTTATAAAACAAATCTTTTACAATGATTGTGGTCCCTAAGGGACCGCCGGTCTGGATACATTCTTCTTCCTGACCGCCGTTTACTTTAATGGACGTGGCCAGGTCTTCCTGTTTGGGACGGGTCAGCAGCTCAAACCGGGAAACGGAAGCAATACTGGGCAGCGCTTCCCCCCGGAACCCCAGGGTCTGGAGGCGGCGCAGGTCGTCTACCTGACGGATCTTGCTGGTGGCGTGGCGCTTCAAGGCCATACGGGCATTCTGTTCCGTCATGCCGCAGCCGTTGTCTGCCACCCGGATGTACTCCGTGCCGCCTTCAAAAATCGTAACATCGATACTGTCCGCTCCGGCATCCAACGCGTTCTCCACCAGTTCCTTCACCACCGACGCAGGTTTTTCCACTACCTCGCCGGCCGCGATCTGATTGGACGTATTGGTATCCAGCAAACGGACTTCTGCTTCCTGAATCATAATTATCTTCCTTCCGCCGCCATCGGCAGACAGCACAAACAGCAATAGAAACTGCAAACTTTCACATTAACCCCACGCCGCCTTATAAGCGGCAGCACAGGCAGCGTTGGGGCTGTCAAAGCCCGCCGCTTTCCTTCTTCGCTTCCTGCTGCAATTTATACAACGCGTTCAACGCTTCAATGGGAGTCATGCTCATCACATCCATCTGCAGCAACTCGGACTGTAGGGCGCTCATGAACAGGGAACCCATGCCCATGTCCAACCCGGTCTCTTCTTTAGCGGACGCTTTGGCATTCACCTTGCAGGATTCCGCTTCTTCACAGATATAACCCTTGTTCCGGTCATATTCTTCCAGAATCTCATCCGCACGCTCAATCACCTTTTTCGGCAGCCCTGCCAAGCGGGCCACATGCACACCGTAACTGCGGTCCGTACCGCCCCGGATAATGCGCCGCAGAAAGACGATATCGTTGCCCCGTTCCTTGATGGCCACGGAATAATTCTTAATGCCCTCCAGCACATTTTCCATGGTAATCAGTTCGTGGTAATGGGTGGCAAATAATGTTTTTGCTTTGATCTTCGTCTGGATATATTCCATCACCGCCCGGGCGATGGACATGCCGTCATAGGTACTGGTCCCCCGACCTACCTCGTCCAGGATGATCAGGGAATTCCGTGTAGCGTATTTTAAAATCTGGGCCACCTCGTTCATTTCCACCATGAACGTGCTTTGGCCGGTGGCCAGGTCGTCGCTGGCTCCTACCCGGGTGAAGATGCGGTCTACCGCACAGATGTCCGCGCTCTGAGCCGGGATAAAGCTGCCCATCTGGGTCATCAGCACCAACAGGGCCACCTGCCGCATGTAGGTGGACTTGCCTGCCATGTTGGGACCGGTGATGATGATCATCCGTTCATCCGTATTGTTCAGCGTCGCATTGTTAGGCACAAAGATTTCTTTGTCCAGCAGACGCTCCACCACGGGATGGCGCCCGTCCAGGATCCGGATTTCCCCTTTGTTGTTCAGTTCCGGACGGTGGTAATCATACTTAAAAGCCGCCAGAGCCAGAGACGCCAGCACATCCAGCCGGGCCAGCGCGTGGGCCGTGTCCTGAATCTCCGGAATGTCTTTGCGGATCTCATCACGGATCGTATTAAAAATATAATATTCCAGTGACTCAATTTTTTCCTTGGCGCTTAAAATCTTGTTTTCAAAATCCTTTAACTCAGGAACGATATAACGCTCCGCGTTGACCAGGGTCTGCTTCCGCACAAACTCCGGCGGAACGGCAGAGGCCTGTCCTTTGCTGACTTCAATGTAATAACCGAATACTTTATTGAAACCCACTTTCAGAGTTTTGATGCCGGTGGATTCCTTTATTTTCTGTTCAAAATTCGCCATCCACTGGGAATTGTTCCGGGCAATATCATGGAGCTCGTCCAGTTCCAGGTCATAGCCGTCCCGGATCATGCCTCCTTCCCGGACGGTAAAGGGCGGTTCGTCCACAATGGCCGCTGCCAGCGTATCGTGGATCTCCCTGTGCATATGGATGGATAACGATAACTTCTGCAGCAGGCCGGACTTGGCGCCCTGCAGTTTTTCCTTCAGGGCCGGCAAAGCAGCCAGGGAAGACCGCAGGCTCACCAGATCCCTGGCGTTGGCACTGCCCACTTCCAGCCGGGAAAGGATCCGTTCCAAATCAAAAACTTCTTTTAAACTTTCCTGCAGGCTGTCTCGCAAGGCAGGATTCATCACCAGCTCTTCTACCGCATCCTGCCGTTCCCGGATTTTCAAAAGGTCCAGCAGAGGGCATTCAATCCAGTTTTTCAGGCAGCGGGAGCCCATGGAGGTTCCAGTAAAATCCAGAATGTCCAGCAGCGTGCCGCGCTTTCCTCCGTCCCGCATGTTTTTGATCAGTTCCAGATTGCGGATAGCCGTAGCGTCCAGGTTCATGAACTGTTCCGTGGTAATGCGCTCCAGCCGGTTGATCTGGGACAGGTCCGTCATCATGGTCTCGTGGAGATAAGACAATAAATTCTGCACAGAGGAATAGACCAGCGGATCCAGTTCTATCCGGCCAAAATGCAAGTTAACAAAGTCCTCTGACGCTTTTGCCGGTTCATAGAAAGAATACAGGCAGTCAGGTAACTTGCTCTTCAGCCAGTTTTCCAGGGCATCCCACTGTTCGATACCGCTTTTCAGTACGATCTCCGAAGGCTGCAGCCGAAAAAGCTGTTCTTCCACGGCAGCGGTACGCTCGCTGCCGTTGGCTGTGTACCAGCGGCATTCCCCGGTGGAAACATCCGCCAGGGCCATGCACAGCACGCCGTCGTCTTCCTGCAGATACACCAGGTACCGGTTGCCGGATTCCTCCAGCAACGCTTCATTCAGCGACGTGCCGGGAGTGATGACCCGGATGACCTCCCGTTTCACAAGGCCTTTCGCCAGTTTGGGATCTTCCATCTGCTCACAGATGGCCACACGGTATCCCTTTTTGATCAGCTTGGCAATATAAGGCTCCACCGAATGATAGGGAACCCCGCACATGGGGATCCGCTCTTCCAGACCTCCGTTGCGGCCTGTCAGGGTAAGCCCCAGCTCCCTTGAGGCGGTTTTGGCATCCTCAAAAAACATCTCATAAAAATCGCCGCTGCGGTAGAACAGCAATTCATCCCGATACTGGTTTTTAAAATCAAGATACTGCTGCATCATCGGCGTCAGTTCATTGGCCATGGTTCCTCCCGGAAGTATTTCCGTATTACTCGCAATTGCGTTTCGATGAATCATATTACCCGCAATCGCGTTACCTGCAATCGTAATTCCCGCAATTGCATTTCCTTCAATCAATCCACTCTTGTTCCTTTTACCAGCCAGGTCTGGGCGCTATCGATACAGATATGCACCAGCTGGCCGGGACGGATGGGAAGGCTGCTTCCTTTCTCAGTTTTACTGTGTGGCGTGCAATCCTTCCCCGATTTTATATCAGTTTCGTTGTTTTCTTCGTTGGCTGCAACTGCGTCCTGTTGCCACAGCACCAGTTTATTACCTCTTGTGCGGCCGCTCCAGATCTCCGGATGTTTATCCGTAGGCCCTTCCGCCATCACTTCCACCGTCTGCCCCACCAGCCGCTGATTGATGCAAAGGGACTGCCGGTTCTGCACGTCCATCAGCTTCTGCAGGCGGGCATGCTTCACATCCTCCGGCACCTGATTCTCCATGCGGGCCGCCGGGGTGCCGCTGCGTTTGGAATAAATAAAGGTAAAGGCGGAATCAAACCCTACCTCTTCCACAAGGCTGCAGGTCTCCGCAAAATCATCTTCTGTTTCTCCGGGAAACCCTACAATAATATCTGTCGTAATAGAAGCCTGGGGAATATAACGGCGGATGGTCCGCACCAATTCCATAAAATGCTCCCGGTTATAGCCCCGATTCATGGCTTTTAAGATCCTGCTGCTGCCGCTCTGCAGCGCCACGTGGAAGTGTTCGCACAGATGGGCGCCATTGGCTATCGTTTTAATTACTTCTTCTGACATGTCGCGGGGATGGCTGGTCATAAAGTGGACCCGTTTCACACCCGGCACCGCATCCACCACTTTTAAGAGAGCAGCAAACGGTTCCTTCTCCAATGCTTCCGTAAAACCGTCTCCTACCGCCACCGTAACCGACCGCAGCTTTTCTTCCTCGTGGTTCCGGATAAAATCCTTACCGTAGGAATCCACATTCTGCCCCAGCAGGGTAATCTCCTTGTACCCGTTGGCCACGGCGGTACGAACTTCTTCCAATATATTATCAATGCTGCGGCTACGCTCCCGTCCCCGGACGTACGGCACGATACAGTAGGTACAGAAGTTGTTGCAGCCGTACATGATGGGGATCCAGGCGCTGAAGCCGCTTTCCCGCACACGCTGTCCTTCAAACTCGCTGCTCTGCACTTCCAGGTTCGTATAAACGCCTCTGCGGCGTTCATCCAGATAATCCTGCAGGATCTTTTTAAAAGAATTCACATAAGAAGTACCCAACAGCAAATCAATCTGGGGGTATTTCTTAACCAGGGCCGCTCCGTCTTTCTGGGCCATGCAGCCCGCCACACAGATGATCTGTCCCGGATGATGGGCCTTCACGTTCTTCAGTTCGCCGATCTTCCCCAAAATCCGAAGCTCGGCACTTTCCCTCACACAGCAGGTGTTAACGACAATTACATCCGCCTTAAATAAATCCTCCGTGCGAATATAGCCAAGCTCTGCCAGTTGCCCGGCATAATGCTCCGCGTCGCTTTCGTTCATCTGGCAGCCGTAGTTAAGAATAGCGTAAAAACTCTTTCCCTTATTCATTTCTGTTTTAAAACTTCTGTTGACAACCATTCTCTCTCCACGCTTTACATAATAAACTTAGTAAGATATTATACCATATTTTCCTTTATTTCACGAGAAAGAAAAAGGAATGAACCCATTTGTCCGAATTCATTCCTTGCCGTTCGACTATTTCATTCCTTTGTGTTTGATTACCTATTTCAAAAATCCGTTAATGATCTGTTCTTCCGCCTGTTCCTGCGTCAGGCCCAGGGTCATCAGCTTCACGATCTGCTCACCGGCGATCTTGCCGATGGCCGCTTCATGGACCAGGGCTGCGTCCACATTGTTGGCGTCCAGCTGGGGAATGGCTAGTACCCTTGCCTTGTCCATGATGATGGCGTCGCACTCCGTGTGGCCCTTGCAGGCAGCGTTGCCGGTAATGCGGGAGGAAAACTCCTGGAAAGACTCTTCCCTTGCCACGGAACGGGATACCACATCCGCCGAAGCGCCGTCACCGTTCAGATACGTTTCATAAATGCTCTTTGCATTCTGGCTACCGTGGGTCATAAGGCGTTCCCGCACCGCCAGGGACGCGTTGGCCGCCAGTTCCGCTTTCGTGGTGCGGACGGTGGAGTCCACCCCCTTGATCTGGACCATCTCCATCTCCATGGAGCTGCCTTCTTCCAGATAGGCTTCCGTCACCGGGTTCAAGATGCGTTTGCCCCGTCCGTCCCCTTCGCCGTAATGCTTCTCCACATATTTTACTTTGCTGTTTTTCCCTACAAAGAAACGGTGCACCCCGTCGTGCTCCGAATCCTGCACACCGCAGTTATGGATGCCGCAGCCCGCCACGATTACCACGTCGCAGTCTGCCCCGATATAAAAATCATTGTACACGGTTTCCTTTAATCCGCTGTCGCTGAGCACCACCGGGATGTGCACGCTTTCCTTTTTGGTGCCGGGCTTGATGCGGATGTCGATGCCGCTCACATCGCTCTTGGAAACAATGTCAATGTTGGCCGTGGTATTGCGGGCCGCCAGCCTGCTGTTAGCACGGATGTTGTAGGCGCCGGCAGGCACCTCATGGAGATCCGCGATCTCTGCCAGAAGTCGTTTCTGAATTGCATCAATCACAGCTCACACCTCCCCGTTTCAGGCAGCCGCATACACCGACCGCGTTCCCCGTTCCCATCAGTTCGGGAAAAACTTCTTCCTTCGAACCGTGTCTGGTCACCTGACCGTTGGCCAGCACCACGATCTCATCCGCAATCTCCAGGATCCGTTCCTGGTGGGAAATGATGAGGATGGAACGGGTATTGGCAGTACGCATCCGCTCGAAGACACGGATCAGGTTCTGGAAACTCCACAGGTCAATGCCCGCCTCCGGCTCGTCAAAAATGGCCAGTTGAGTGCCTCTTGCCAGCACCGTGGCAATCTCGATCCGTTTTAATTCGCCACCGGACAGGGACGCGTTGACTTCTCGGTTGATATAATCCCGGGCGCAAAGCCCTACTTCCGACAGATATTCACAGCTGGCACTGACGGTGAGCTGCTTGCCTGCCGCAATCCGCAGCAGGTCCAGCACCGTGATGCCTTTAAATTTCGCAGGCTGCTGGAAGGCAAAACTGATGCCTAACTTCGCCCGCTCCGTAATGCCCATGTCTGTAATGTCTTCCCCGTTAAACAAAATGTGGCCTTCACTGGGCTTCTCAATGCCCGCGATGAGCTTGGCCATGGTGGACTTGCCACCGCCGTTGGGCCCGGTGACCACCACAAATTTCCCATCATCAATTTTTAAATCCAGATGCCGGATGATCTCTTTCTCTTTACTTTCATCCTGCACGTTAAAGCTGATATCCTTTAACTCTAACATAGTTCCTCTCCAGTAATTATCTTTGTTATTTGATCAGCCGTAATCGTTGCTCCCTCATGCTATAACTCTGTAGGCAGTAACTCACTGCTTCATGTTTCCCTGCAATACTGCATGAAACAAACACCGCTTAACCATTCTTCTGTAATGCTTCCCCAATCGCGATCGCCAGCTGGTCGGCGCAGGACGTACCCCGTCCGCTGCAGTCATTGCCCCGCAGCAAAGCCGCGATATCTTTTGCGTCGGCGCCTTCAACCAGTTTCCCGATGGCCAGCAGGTTGCCCGGACAGCCGCCGGTAAATGTTACGTTATGTAATCTGCCCTGTTCATCCAGCGCAAAGTCAATCCGCCGCGAGCAAACGCCGCTGGGTGTATATGAATAGTTCTTCACGTTCTGATTTCTCTTTTCCAGTTAATTTTAATATTTAGTGTCTGCTCAACAATTCACTTTTTTTGAAAAATAGCTATAGAAAACCCACTATCTATCTGCTCTTCAAAATTTTGGTTTTCTGTTCCTGCTCATCTGAAACTGCAGATTGGAACGAACCAAAAATATTGGTTACCAGCACTGAAAGGGCTATGGTTGTTAAGGATGTGTCCTTCCGTTTCCGGGAGATTAATCCCATACCGTTTCTGTGCTTGGCAACGCTGAAGTATCTTTCAATTTCGATACGGTCGCTTTTGTCTTTGGCGATCTCCCTGGCAATCTGCCGGTTTGTTTCTTCATTAGATGATGGCCTCCCAAGCTTCGGCCCGCTGATCCGTATTTCATTCTTTTTGCAAAAGCCGATGTTATCTTGTGTCCGGTAAATCTGGTCTATCAAAACACGTTTTGGATAACAATGGTTCCGGTACTTGTACGCTTCCAATGCATTTTGGAGCAAAGCTCCTTCATTGTATGCGTCAAAGGAAAGGTGTTCTATCCTTGCAAAGCCGCGCTCGTCAACACTGAGATGAAGTTTTGCCCCAAACTCGGTCTGTTTGCTGACCTTGCCTCGCACGATGGGACGCACATAAGGCTGGCTGATGCTCACAATCCGATTTGCCACCTGGTGCACATCGTTTTCATACATGTATTTTTGTTGTGCATAGAGGACATGGATAGTAATGATGTTATTGGCAAATTTCTTGTCCGGGGCATAGCCATCCTGCATAAAAGCATCCAAATAATGCAGGTTTCGGCGGACATACCCGAGCTGTTTCCGGATAGCGTTTCGTATGCGCTCTTTAGACGGCTTCTTGGATTTTGCAAAAGCAAGGTATTCTTTATGAGCAACTTTTTGGTAGATTCGTGGCTTCACAAGAGCATACCGGCTGCAAAACCAGTCAAGCATTGCTTCCAGCTTCAACCGGGCTTCATTCAGCAGTGATGTGTCCTGCGGGAAACGGATATTCTGGGGCGCAACAGTAGCGTCACAGATTTGCGTGGCAATTAACACACCGGATTTGGCAGAACCAAATCGTTTTTTGAGCCTGCGTGGCTTAGGCATGACATCGCAAAGCGCGTCGTTCGCTTTGATGACAAATTCTACTTCGATTCGCTTGCGCCATTCCACAAGCAGCGTCGGTACAAACGGCGGCACATGCTGGAATGTTTCCAGGCCGATGAAGTACTGGTAATAGGGGTTTTCCCGAATCTACTTGACAAGATCCCGGTCTGAGAACCCCATTCGCAGCTGGATGATCAATGAACCAAGAACCATCCTGCATGGCTTTGCTACGTTTCCGATACCGGAAGGGAACAATGCCGCATAAAGTGCTTCCCAGGCTTTCCATGGCAACTGGCTGGCTCTTTTGAACCATTCATTTTCACAATCCAGCTGCATTCCGCAGGAAGCGTTGAAGCGAATGAAACTTAACTGCTGGTACTCAAAGTCGGTAGGTTTGTACATGATTTTTGCTCCAAAGTGCAAGCTGCAAAGCCCATGAATACGTTTTTTCGGTAAAAAAACCTTGCACTTTTAGTATAGCAAAAACCTCTGTAACCCGCTTGGTTATGCTATTTGTTTAATTATTGAGCAGATACTATATAATTATATCATGAATTTACCGATATGTTTAGTGATTCAAGAAAAAGTAAAACGGCTTTATTTAATATATTAATTCAATAGGAAATGCAATGGCGTGTTATTACATTAATGAAAAAAATCTGTTAAATTATAATCGAGCAACGTTTTGTCTGTTTGATCTTCCTTAAAATTATTCAACCAACAAAATTTGTAAAAAGGTATAGCTATTTTCATAATATGTGGTAAAATAGGAAAGTATTAATCAGCATAAGGAGAGTTATATTTTGTCTGAACTGTTAAAAGCCATCCTGTTCGGTATCGTGGAAGGCGTCACCGAATGGCTGCCCATCTCTTCCACCGGCCACATGATCCTGTTAGACGAATTCATCCACTTAGGGGTCAGCGCCGAGTTTTACAAACTGTTTGAAGTGGTCATCCAATTAGGAGCCATCCTGGCCGTTATCATTTTATATTTTAAAACCATCTGGCCTTTCCGCAATAACAACGGTTCCATTACCCTGGACCGGAACACCCTGGACTTATGGGGCAAGATCATCGTGGCCTGCTTCCCTGCTGCCGTCATCGGCGTGTTGTTCAATGACTGGATGGAAGAACACTTCTTTACACCGGAAGTAGTAGCCATCACCCTGATCCTGTACGGCGCGCTGTTTATTCTCATCGAGTCCCGGAACATCGGTTCCGGCCAGGTGAAAAACGTGCACGATATTTCCTATAAGAAAGCTTTGCAGGTAGGCATCTTCCAGCTGCTTTCCCTGGTGCCCGGCACCTCCCGTTCCGGTTCCACCATCATCGGTGGCCTTCTCATCGGCCTGCAGCGCAGCGTAGCCGCAGAATTTACCTTTTACCTGGCAATCCCCGTCATGATCGGTGCCTCCCTGCTGAAGCTAATCAAATATATAATGAAAGTAGGTTTCGTGTTTAACGGCAGCGAATTGCTGATTCTTGCGGTGGGCTGCGTGGTAGCCTTCATCATCAGCATCCTGGTAATCCGCTTCCTGATGGCCTACATCAAAAAGCACAACTTTACGGTGTTCGGATATTACCGTATCGTACTTGGGTTAATGGTGCTTGGCTATTTTAGATTGTTGAATTAACAAAACGATAAGCAATACCCGGAGCCGGCAAGGCTCCGGGTATTATCTTTTTCAAGCATTATAGTAAAACCGGATTTATTACGGCAAGGTCACGTCCAACGCCCCATCAGTGTTCCGGCCGGGTCAGGAAGCCAGATTCATTCCCTCATGACAGCTCCCATACTCTTCAGTTGGTTTTTCCGTTTGTACATCATCGCATCGGCCCGGTCAAAGACATCCTGGAACGTGTTGTCGTGCCCCGGTATAAAATCGGACATGCCTGCGGATACCACGACCCTGCCTTCCCGCAGGTTTTGCTCGACCTGTTGGTCAAAAGCGTCCAGTATCTTCTGCCGCTCCGCAAAATCACGTCCCTTTATGACAACTGCAAACTCGTCGCCGCCGGTACGGAAGACCGGACTGTGGGCGTAGTGCTCACAAATCATGGCGCTGGCAGCGCAGATCAGCGCATCCCCCGCCTGGTGACCACGGGTATCGTTCATCAGCTTAAGCCCGTTTATATCAAAGGCAGCAACGGCAAATTCATGTATCGCCCCTTCCTGTATCATGAGGTTGAGCTTCGATTCCTCTTCCACGTAGGACAGCTTGCTTTTTACACCGGTAAGGGCATCCTTGTAGGCCAGCGCAGACACCTTGTCGATATGGGCCTGCAGGTCTTCACGCATATTCCGGATCTGTGTGCCCAGTTCGCGGATCTCATCGTAAGACCGGCGTTCCATTTCCGTGATTGTTATATCAGTCGCATCGGAGGGCTTTTCTTCCGGCGGCGCTACGCCGGTGACTGTCCTGGTAAAGGTGTTTACGTCCACGGCCAATTCCCGCATCTCGTCATTAAGTTCACGGAACCGCCGCCGCAGTCTGCTGGTTGCTATCAATACGATTACTGCCCCTATCAGAAGGGACATGATACAGCCTGCCAAAATCGTGAACCCGACCCTGCTGATCTGGTTGTCGTACCACTCCGCGTCGCAATCCGCAGCCACAAAACCCACGATTTTAGCGGAAGAATTGTAAATCGGGCAATAAGCGGTGTAGAACCTGCCATAATCATCCTCATAAGGTTCCTCCGTGACAGCCGACGTTCCCCCTGCCGCTTTCAGAAGCGCATCGTTTATCTGAACCGCTTCCCCGAAGACAGCCGCATTGGCCGGCGCCGGATCAATAGTAAAGATAAAGGTGCCGTCATCGTTCTTCCGGATCCCGTAAATATATTTTACGGTCGTATGGTTCAGGAAGGTAGACAAGGTGTCATAAACTGTCCGGTATTCTTTTGCTTCAGTATTGTTTTGTGTAATTTTTTCATAGGCGTCACCGTCGATCATACTCGCTGCGGTTCTGGCAATATCCAGCATCCGGTCATGGATCTGTGTCTTCAGGGCAGTCTTTGCCTGGCTCATCAGAATCATGCCTAACACTATATTTGCCAGCAGGAGCAGGAGTGATATAAGAATCAGTGCCTGGGTCCTGAAACCTAAATTCCTGTCTTTCACCATAATCCTCCATCACGCTGTTTACATTGCTCTTATTATAATCAATCCGGTCTTTCTTCAGAGGGGCAAGCGGAACTTGAAATTCACAAAATCACTGTCTAAAACACCGGTATCCGTCACTCTTCAATCACCAGACGTTTTTCAATGGACGCTGTAATAAAAGGCCGGGAGGTAAAATATTCTTCCAGCAGTCCCAGGCTCCGGGTAGCAACAACCTTTGGCATACCGTTGCGTGCAACCTCTGCTTCGGAGATACCCAGACCCGTCTGCAGGTTTTTGAAATGGAACTTGTGCATGCCTACCCGCAGTATTTCTTCGTCCCCCACTTCCTGCCCGTACATAGTAAGACTGACAACTTTTTTCTTCTTCCGGTTGTACACCACCCGCATACCTTCAGAGAACTGATAGAACTCCGTATGGGCGTCCGCATCAAAGGCCTCCTCCCGCAGCATGTATTTCATCATGCGCCGCAACTGCTTCCCGGTGACCATATAACGGTATACTTCTTCATCAAAAGGCTCCATTTCCTGCAGATCCTTCAGGGTCATGACGGGCCCGATAAAATGGCTGCGCAGACTGCCGGAAGCATGCAGCATAATGTCCAGCCCCAGGGAAATTTTAAAGGCATCCGCAAAGATTTTCCCCACCTGGGTCTCCCGGTTGCGGACAGGATGTGTGTACCGTTCCGGGAAACGGGTCAGGATCCGGTTGTATTTGGTTTCCGTAATATTGTGATATTTTTCAATGACTTCCTTCAGCACCTCATCCTCCGGGCAGTTCTCCGGCGTGATGGGGATCAGCTGCCAGGTATAGCTGTCAATGCTGTTCAGGTCCGTGTCCACCATAATATCAAAGCGGCCGATCTGGTCGGTGCCGGAAGCAGCCTGGACGATGGGAATGCCGTTGACCTCAATGGGTTTTTCCAGCAAAGTATGGCTGTGCCCTCCGATGATCAGGTCAACGCCCCAGCGGGGATCCAGTATGGCTGCCAGTTTCCGGTCCGCCTCAATGCCGATATGGGTCAGGAGCACGGTAAAATCAATGTCCTCCGTTTGGTAGGCGTCGCAGATACGGCCCACTTCATCCGCCGCTTCCTTGATATCCACCAGGGTGCCGATGAGATTTTCCAGCTTGGTCTTCTGCAGCACTTCTTCCGTCAGTATGCCGATGAAAAGCACCTGCATCCCGCCAATCTTCAGAATGCGGTGTGAATGGAAAAGGCGCCTGCCATTGGTCTTCAGGTACATGTTGGCATTGATGATGGGAAAGTTGGCGCACTTTTCCAGAAACAGCAGGTGGGCCAGCCCGTAATCCACCTCGTGGTTGCCGATGGTTACTACATCCGGCGCCAGCAGGTTCATGATTTCTATGGTGGAAACGCCCTTGTATTCCTTATCGATGAGAGAACCCTGGAACATATCCCCTGCGATGGCGTAAACTACATTTTCTTCTTCCCGGCGCACTTTGTTCACATAGCCGGAAAGCATGGAAACACCGCCCACCAGCTTGTTGTCTACCTTTTCTACCATAAAGTCCCCATGCAGGTCATTGGAATGAAGCAAGGTCAGTTTCTTTAAGTGTTTCATTGGTTGTCCTTTCTGCTGCTTTCAGCAAAAAAAATCTTTAAATGTCTTTGGAGTAAAACGAAAAAAACGCTTCGAAATGAATAATGACATATTTTTCTATGCCTGCCACACATACTTTGTGATCACATCGATGCAGGAAAGCCGTCCGCCTTCCATATAAGCCCCCGTATCACACAAGATGATGTTGTTCTCCCGGATCACAGGGTACTTGTCCCAGGCAATATCCTTAAACATGTACTGCAGGTTCTGGATAGGCGTATGCCCTACTATAACGGTTTCTTTACCGTTATACCCGTTGTAAAACTCATCCCGGATCCAGATCAGGTCTTTTTCCTGCTGCTGATCCAGGGGAACACCGGGCTTTACCCCCGCGTGGCAGAAATAATAATCCCCGATACGGTAATACAGAGGAAGGTTCCTGGCATAATCCAGTCTGTGCCGCAGCGCCTTGGGGCCCAGCTCCTGCAACTGCGGCAAAGTCTTGTCCCCGCCGTAGATCAGCCATTGGCTGGTGCGGTTCAGGAGGCGTACATCCAGTTCGTCCCTGGTTTTAGCCAAGGCATCGAAATAATCCAGCATCTCCCGCTCATGATTGCCCATAAGACAGATGACCGCTTCCGGATGCTGCTTCTGCAAATGCATCACATAATCCAAACACTGCAGTGATTCCGGTCCCCTGTCCATCAGGTCTCCCAGAAAAACCAGGATGTCCTGTGCCGGATCAAATTTGATGCGGCGCATCAGCGTTTTCAGTTTTTCGTACTGGCCGTGCACGTCGCCTATGGCCATAATGCGGCTGCCAATCATTATAATCCTCGCATCATCAACAATTTAATTAAATATCTTTATAATTATTTTAACCGATTTTGGTATTTTAGTAAATCGTCATAGATTTGACAAAAATAATAAGTATACTGACTGCGAAAAGAAAAAAGTTTCATTATTTACGTTTAAAAATCTTTACGTTTATGAATTTCTTTTGGATAATATCTGTAAAACGCATCAGTTTACATTTTTTACTGAGTTAAAAAATACGGAGGTAACGCCTATGAAAAACTGGAAAATGACGGCAGCAGGACTTCTCGCTGTTTCCTTTTTAACTGCAGGGCTTGCCTGCCCCCTCCCTGCCGGTGCGGCTGCAGTAAACCAGAAACAGTCCGCTACTACAGAGTATAAAGAAGGTTCGGTGATACCGGCTTCCAAAACGGAAGCCATGCGGCTGGCTGCCAAAGAAAAAGCTTTATCAGAGTATTACATCACCAGCGGCAGCAAGCTGGAAAAAGCCATCTCCCGGCTGGAAAGCCTGGATCCTGGCAAAACCGGGCTGGATGCAGGAAAACACTATTTTTACCGTATGGACAAAGCACTGACCGGCAATTATTTTCAGCACGTGAAAGCCTTTACCCGCAATTTGGAAACGCTGGTGGGCGAATACTTTATTGCCAAAGACAACAGCTGTGTGTTCCGCCGTTTCCCGGAAGACGGGAGCTTTGAAATGCTGGATGGCACTACGGAAAAACTGCTGAAGAAGGTTGAAATCTACCGGGCCAGTGCAATTATTCCGTTGAAAGGCAAAGGCAAGGTCCTGGTACGGGTTCCCGGCAACCTGCCCTATGACCTGACGCTGACCAGCCTTACGGAAAACATTGCCACCATCAATGAGGAAAACGGCCAGCTGACTATCTCCGGCAACGCACGGGGCTATGCGGATGTGTTGGCGGAAGTTGAGATCGGCGGTTATGTAAAGACGGAAAAACTCCGGTTCGCTGTCATGGACGACAGGGACATCTCCAATTATGAAGCACGTCAGTATTATCCGGTCTATGTGGGAATGGGCTGGGGCTGGGGCTGGGGCTGGGATGGCCCGCATCACCCGGGGCCGCCTCCCCCACGTCCCGGTGGCGGCGGACATGGTCCCCATCCCGGCGGCGGTGGCGGTCATGGCCCGAGGCCCGGCGGCGGTGGCGGTCCGCGGAGATAAGAACGCAGACAGGCTTCCTGCCCCAGGCATTCAGATTTGAATTCAGACTCTTACAAATTAATCACAATATGCTCATGAACAACGGCGCTGCAACTGTGAAGCACAGTCTGAAGCGCCGTTATCTTTTATGCATGTTTGCAGACGAACGAATCATGGATTCTACAATTCTTTTTTGCAAAATTCCACATAAAACCGAATTTCGTGATATAATATTTTTGATAAGGAGTTTTAATGAAACAAATTAACGGAAACTAAAATTTATACTGCTGCAGAGGAGGCAATGCAACATGGAAGAAAAGAAAATCTATACCGAAGAAGAAATCGAACAGCTGGCGGAACAGGCTTCCCAGAACGCCATGGAACATTTCAAGCACGGGCTGAACTGCGGTGAATGCGTACTACAGGGTTTCCTGGATTTAGGTATCAGTGAATATCCTCCCGAAATCATTGCCCTGGTATCCGGCATGGGCGGCGGCATGGGTTTCACCAAACACACCTGCGGCGCGGTGAATGCCGGCATGGTAGTCATCGGCAGCAAACAGGGCCGTAAGAATCCCTACGCCAAAGAGACTTTCGCAGAACGGGTGGATGAACTTCATCACGAAGAGACCGGCATCTATCCCCGCCACGCCGTTTATGTAAAAGATGTCATCAAAGAATACGGCACCATCGAATGCCGGGACCTGTGCTTCCCCTTTGACGAATCCACCAAAGAAGGCATGAAAGAACGGGCCCGCAACTGCAAAAAGATCATCGGCTTCTGCGCCAAGGAAGCGACCAAAGCTGCACTGAAAAAATAATTAATCAGTGAACAGATGCCGGTATCAGTTTTGTGCTGATACCGGTTTTTGCATAACCGTCATGAATGCATCAAATGAATCTGCATAAATCATATAAATCTGTATAAAGAGTTTTTGAATCGGAGGAATATATGGCAAAACGTATTTTAGTCGTCGGCGGCGTGGCCGGAGGCGCCTCTGCGGCAGCCCGGGCCCGGCGTCTGGATGAACACGCGGAGATCATCATCTTTGAACGGGGACCCCACGTCTCCTTTTCCAACTGTGCCCTGCCCTACTTTCTCAGCCGCACCGTGGCAGACAGCGCAGACCTGGTGATGATGGACCCGGCCCAGTTCAAAAAGAAATATAACATTGAAGTGAGGACAGAAAACGAAGTCACCGCCATTGACAGGGAAGCAAAAACGGTTGCTGTAAAAGATCTTGCAACCGGTAAAGAGTACAAAGAGACTTACGACGCCCTGATCCTCTCCCCCGGCGGCGAACCCATCCTGCCCGGAGCCATTGAAGGCATCCGCAATGAAAATGTCTTTGGCATCCGCAACGTTGTAGACATTGCCAAACTGGATTCCTACATCCGCACCCATAAAGCGGAAGACATTGCCGTGGTGGGTGGCGGCTTCATCGGCTGCGAGATTGCGGAGAACCTGGTACACGCAGGGTATAAAGTTACATTGATCGAAGCCATGGACCAGGTCATGACCCCCTTTGATTACGATATGGCCCAGATCCTGCATAAAGAGATGCTGGACAAGGGTATCACCCTGGTACTGAAAGACGGCGTGAAAAAAATCGGCAGCAATGCCATCGAACTGGCCAGCGGCAAACAGGTGAAAGCTGACGCTGTGGTCATGGCTGTAGGCATACGCCCGGAGACCACCCTGGCAAAGAATGCGGGGCTGGCAATCGGGGAAACGGGAGGCATCAAGGTAAACGCCAACTTCCAGACCAGCGACCCCGCTATCTATGCTGTGGGAGACGCCATCGAAGTATTCAACAGGCTCACCCGCAAGCCCATGCGGCTGGCCCTGGCCTGGCCTGCCCAGATGGAAGCCCGGGCCGCGGCAGATCATATCTACGGCATCCGCAACCGGCAGAAAGGCTTTATCGGCTCCTCTGTGATCCGCATTTTTGATCTGCTGGCTGCCAGCACCGGACTCAATGAAAAGGCGGCCAAAGCAGCAGGGATCCCTTATCAGATTGCTTATGTGATCCCTTCCGACAAGGTGAGCCTCATGCCGGATGCCCATCCTATCCACGTGAAAGTAATCTTTGAAACGCCTACCGGACGGCTGCTGGGGGCACAGGCCATCGGCAAAGGCGAAGCAGACCGCCGCATCGACGTGATCGCCGCCCTGATCTCCATGGACGGCACCCTGGAAGACCTGAAAAACATGGAATTATGCTACGCGCCGGTAGTGAGCACCGCCAAAGATGCGGTCAACATGGCAGCCCTGGTAGGACTGAACCTGCTTCACGGCGTGTACCGCCAGGTTCCCCTGACACAGGTCCGGGAACTGGTGGAAAGCAACGCCTGCATCATCGACGTGCGGGAACCTGGGGAATACAGGAACGGCCATCTGCTAAACGCCGTCAATATCCCCCTGAGTCAGCTGCGTCAGCGTATGGATGAGATCCCGAAAGACAGGCCTGTCTACCTTCACTGCCGTTCCAGCCAGCGCAGTTACAACGCCATCATGGCCCTGCAGCACTGCGGCTTTGACAACTTATACAATATAGCAGGATCCTATCTTGCTATCTGCCTCTACGAATATCCTCAGAACGTCCTGTTCAACCGGGAGAAAATCGTAACGGCATATAATTTTAATTAACGAGGGGAGATTTTAACCATGTATAAAGCAATGACCATCGCCGGTTCGGATACCAGCGGCGGTGCCGGTATGGAGGCCGATTTAAAAACATTTCAGGAACTGGGCGTGTACGGCATGACCGCCCTCACCTGTATCGTAGCCCAGAATCCCAATGCGGACTGGGCCCACGAGATTTACCCCATTGAAACAAGCGTGATCGAAAAACAGATCACCACCATCCTGCAGGGAATCGGCTGCGACGCCATGAAGACCGGCATGCTGGGCAGCGCCGACCTGGTGGAACTGATAGCCGCCACCATCGACAAATATAATTTAAAGAAAGTCGTCATCGACCCGGTCATGGTCTGCAAAGGCATCGACTCCATCATGGTGCCGGAAGCCGCCGCGGCCACCAAAGAGCTGCTGGTAAAACGGGCCCTGGTCATGACACCGAACCTGCTGGAAGCCGCCTACCTGGCGGACATGCAGCCGATTACCAAAGTTGAGGAGATGAAACAGGCCGCTGCGGTCATCCATGATAAAGGCTGCCAGTATGTCATTATGAAAGCCGGCGACCGCCTGCCGGGAGATGACGCAGTGGAACTGATCTACGACGGCAAGACTTTTACGGAAAAACGTCATCCGAAGATTCCCAACTCCTATAACCACGGGGCCGGCTGCACCTTCTCCGCCGCCGTCACCGCCTGCCTGGCCAAAGGCATGACCGTAACGGACGCTCTGAGTAAAGCCGAGGCCCTTATCGACGCAGCCCTGCGGGGTTCCTTCCGCATGAACCAATGGTCTGGCGCTTTGAAGCACTGCGCCTGGAGAGAAAAGTAAAATAATTCTTTCTCCTTGCGCCGGCATGAATCAGGCAACCTGTGGCAGAAAAAGAGTAATTGAATAACAGGCACGCAACGTAAAACTCACAACATAAAATGCATAAAAACACGCAACGCTCTGTCAAAGAACGCTGCTTGTTTTTTTATATCATTATTCATTTAAAACTACTGACGCCTGTATAGAGGGACGCAATTCTTTCATCATTTTTCAAAAACTGACAAAGCCGCTCTACCCCGTATAGTTTTCGTCAAAATATCTGTGAATGAAGAACGGCACCGTCAGGTTCATCATCAGCAGACGCACGATTTGGTACGTCAGGATAATGGACACGTCGGCCCCCATGCTCATGCCCGCCAGGCACATTTCCGTCATACCGCCGGGAGCCATGGCCAGGAACGCCGTCACAATGGGAATCCCGTAATAGCGGACCAGTATCTCCGCCACCACGATGCTCCCGCCGATGATCAGCAGTGTCCCGACGATGGCGTAAGGCAGCAGCACCCTTGTCCGGTACAGCCGTTCCTTGTCCAGCATGCATCCCATGTACAGGCCGATGTTCATCTGGGCCAGGTTCATAAGGATGGGCGGAGGCTTTTGCAGATTCACGTTACAGATAATGGAAAATGCCGCCGTGGCGATGATCGGACCAATTAAAGCCGGCGTAGGAACGTTCAGCTTTTTGGCAGCCACAAAGCCGAATCCGGCCACGGGGACCAGAATCAGCCAGGTAAGTCCCGTGTTGTCCCCCACAGGCACCAGCAGCCCCTGAGGAACTACCGTGGCGCCCAGAAGATGTATCACCAGAAAGGGAACGGATATGACTACACCGAACAGGCGGATGGTCTGCTGCATGACCACCACATTGGCATCCACCCGGGGATCTTCGTCCGCCAGCAGCATCATCTGGTTCAGCCCGCCGGGCAGCATGCCCATGATACAGCTCAGCAAATTGGCAAAGGTGTGTTTATACGTGAACCAGGCCACCAGCAGCGATATACCGATGGCCACAAAGGAAGCACCAAAGACGCCCACCACATGCTGGGACATCTGCACCAGCGTTTCATGGGTAAAGCTCCGGCCGATGCCGTAACCTGCGGCCAGCAGTCCCAGGTTACGCCATAATTGCGGCCAGCGCATTTCCGTCCAGACAAAGAATTTCAGC
Source organism: Acidaminococcaceae bacterium (assembly GCA_017554485.1). Lineage (GTDB taxonomy): Bacteria > Bacillota > Negativicutes > Acidaminococcales > Acidaminococcaceae > Succiniclasticum. Next base: position 71,018 of record JAFZIG010000041.1, read on the forward strand.
ACAGAGGCGGAAATGATCCCACTGAGCATGAACGGGATGGGGATACGGAAATAAAACAACAGCAGTCCCAGCAAAAACGCCATTACCAAGGCTGTCAACCGTTTCTTCATCTTCCATCCCCTCTTCGCCTGCGGTAAAAAACTGACTGCGTGCGCTATCTCGTTGATGCAGCGTTTCGCTGCAATGCCTTCTGACAAAAACACCCCTGCCGCATCCGCCAACAGGGGGTAATTTTTTACAATAAATAAATCATTAGCGGGATTTCGCTGCAACAGCATCACTGCGTACGCAGCATATCCCTGACACTTCTCTTACAGTTTATACTGCGCCTTGATCTTGCCGATAAATTTGATCAGTTCGGGTTTGCAGTTGGCCTTTTCCACAATGGCCCCCTGCTTATCGTTCAGCATCAGGTAAAAATTGGTAGGCGTTTCATAAATGTGGCGCAGCTGCACATACTTGTAAGCAGCCCGCCCCATCTTGTTCACTTCCTCGTAATGGTCCAGATAAAAGGTCATATTGCTGGGGGTGCCTTCCAGGCGGCTCTTGGCAAACTCTTTTTCCGCCGTCCGCTTTACGTTATGGGGAATTACATATAAAAACACGGCAAACCCTACCACTACCATGACGCCGGCCGCAATATACCAGGCGTTATACAGGCAGATGGCGATGATCACGGCAATGATTGCCGCAATAATATACTGGGCCTTTTTAAACTTGCTGTCATGCTTCTGGATTTCCAGGTTCATCTTGCCGAATTCCTCGGCACTGTAGGTAGTATTTGTTTTATAAATGATACGCATTGATGCTTCTCTCCCTTTGCCTCTCTCTTTACGGTTAAGAAAACTGCTGATCATATAACCGCATGTATGCTACTACAGCAAAACCACACATAAAGAATGACTGAAACAGCGTTTCCTTACCGCTCATTTTTGTATTGTACCACATCCCGTGCAAATTGCAAACAGGAAAATAATAAAAAATAAGTAAACAATAGCTAAATGGACACAACATTCCCACTCAAACATGCTCAGCAAGGTTGTATGGGAAACAGCATCATAAAAAATACAAAACCGGAACAGAACCTTTTCGATCCTGCTCCGGCAGATGTTACTATTTATCAGCAGTCCACAAAGAAAACAGTGTTACCGTTTCTCTTCAATCAATCAGGCTGCGTGTTCCCGTTCACTCTTGTCCACTACGCAGCAAACCGCACCATCACCAGTGATGTTAACAGTGGTACGGAACATATCCAGTACACGGTCGATACCGGCAACCAAAGCCATGCCTTCCATAGGCAGCTGAACCGCCTGCAGCACCATGGCCAGCATGATCAGACCCGCGCCGGGAACACCGGCGGTACCGATGGAAGCAAGAGTACCGGTGAAGACGATCATGATCATGTCAGAAGAAGTCAGACTTACGCCAAAGGCATTGGCCACAAACAGGGAACATACGCCCATATACAGCGCGGTCCCGTCCATGTTGATTGTGCAGCCCAGAGGCAGTACGAAGGAAGTTACCTGACGGGACAGGCCCAATTTCTCCTGGCAGTTCTTCATGTTAACGGGCAGGGCTGCGGCGGAAGAACAGGTTGTGAAGGCCAGCATCATGGCTTCAGACATGCCGCGGAAGAATTTCGCCGGGGAAACACCGCCGCCGACAGAAGCCAGAGGTGCATACACCAGGATGCACTGCAGGGCGCAGCCGATAGCCACACACAGGATTACGCTTAACAGCGGCAGCAGCACTTTGGGACCGTTTTTGCAGACAACCGGCAGCAACAGGGCGAACACGCCGATGGGAGCAAACTTCATGATGATAGCGATAATCTTGTAGCAGACTTCTGCAGCCGCGTCAAAGAAATCCATCATAATTTTGGAACGCTTCTCATCCACCTGGGTGATGCCTACGCCCACAAACAACGCAAACAGGATGATGGGCAGGATCTGGGCTTTGGCCATGGAGTCAACCGGATTGGTAGGCACCATGTTTACCAGCACCTGCATAAAGGTAGGAGCCACTTTAACCTTCGGGGCAACCTTCCCTGCAATATCCAGTCCTTCGCCGGGATGGATGATACCCGCTACGGCAAAACCCAGGACAATAGCCACAGCCGTGGTGATCAGGTACAGACCGATGGTCTTGGCGCTGATACGTCCCAGCTTCTTGCTGTCGCCGCCCAGGCTGGTGACGCCCACGATCAGGGAGCAAAACACGACCGGCACGATCATCATCTTGATGAAATTAATGAAGATGGTACCGATAGGTGCGATCCACTTGGTAACAAAGGGCAGCCCTTCCGGCCCGATAGCCAGGCCTGCGCCAACGGATAAAACCAACGCAACTAAAATTTGGATAGATAAGTTCATAATATCCCCCTCATTTCATAATATGTTATCGGTATTTTACCATTTTTTCACAAATGAATCTATATTATGAAGCAATGTATACACGTATACATTTTAAAACGGCCCTCCCCTGCTACGGGAAGAGCCGCAGAAACAACACATATTCACAATTCTATTCTTCTTCCGGCGGGTCGTCAAAGCCCAGCAGCCAGGTTGCGATGAAGCCTGCCAGATACGCGATGAAAACACCGCATAAATACAGTAACATATTGTTGGTAGCCGCCGCCAGGGGAATGCCGGAAATGCCTAACGCATAAGAACCGATGCCATGGTACGCCTGCCAGGCCCCGCCAAAAGCGCCGCCGATGCAGGCGCCGACAAAGGGTTTGCCAAGGGGCAATGTGACACCGTAGATCAGCGGTTCCCCAATGCCCAGCATGCCTACGGGAAGGGAACTCAACACGGTACGCCGCAGAAATTTGTTTTTGCTTTTCAGATACACCGCAAAGGACGCCCCCACCTGCCCGCAGCCAGCCATAGCCGCAATAGGCAGCAAAATCGTCATGCCCATGGACGCCAGCATATCCGCATGGATCGGGGTCAGTCCGTGATGTACACCCACCATGACAACCGGAAGGAAGATTCCCCCGATGACAAAGCCGGTGACCGCGCCACCGGTCTGGATCGTATGCACCGTATAATACCCCAGGACATCAGATAAAAAACCTCCCAGGGGCTGGAAAACAAACAGGCCGGCCAGGGACACGACGGTAAACGTTACAAGCGGCGTCAGAAACAGGCTGACAGATTCCGGAATCCGTTTGCGCAGCCGGGTTTCAATAAAGGCCGTCGCCGCACCGGCCAAAAGGGCAGCAAACACGCCGCCCCTCCCGGGCAGCAGCTGACTTCCCATGAAAGTAATCTCCGCCAAGCCCGGAGCGGACAGCAGGGCTGCCATGGCGCCCCCCAGGGCCGGAGTGCCGCCAAACTCCTTGCAGGCGTACAGACCGATAAAAGCGTTCAGCACCATAAAAATGGAACCGCCCGCCAGCTTCAGGTACTGGATATAGGTATTGCCTGCCAGGTCCGGACTGATCTTCAGCAAAAGGGTCACCAGGCCTGTCAGCAGCCCGCAGCCGATAAAAGCCGGGATCAGCGGGACAAAGATGTGGCCTATCCGAAGCAGCAGCCGTTTTAACAAAGACCGGCTGTTTTTTTTCTTGAATTCAGCATGCAGCTCTTTGCCGTCGCCAATTTTGTTTTTGGGTTGCTGTTTTACATCAGGCTTCCTTACTTCAAGTTCCACAGCAGAGGATCCGGAAGTATCTGCTTTGACAGCAGGGACGTCAGAAACTCTTTCGGCAGAAACTTCTGCAGCCGGTTCGGCAGAAACTGCTGCAGGCAAATCAGAAACAGTTTCGCTATTCTCCTGCTCTGCCAAAAGCCGTTCGCATTCCCCGGCTACACCTTCCGCTTTACCCGGCCCCAGAACAATCTGGATTTCCCCGTCGTTACATATCACGCCTTTGACGCCGGTTATCTTTTTCAGTTCTTCTTTGGTTACGATTACGTTGGTGACGCGAAGCCGCAGCCGGGTCATGCAGTTGTAAGCCTCTGTGATGTTTTCAAGCCCCACTGCGGCCAGAATGGCCCGGGCAATCTGCTGGTTATCCATGGTTTAAACCTCAACAGGCTGATTCGTTTATCTTTTACAGGAAAACGGCTGTACTGCAGATGCTGCAGCGCAGTCGTTCTCAAAGGACACGTTTTCAACAATCTGCTTACCCGATATTATGCGCCAGGTTTCCGCACAACCGGCATCCTGATTCCGGTATTCTTTACAACCGGTTTATTGGAAATGACGGCAGGCTTTTGGGAAACTGTTTCCGCATTGGCAGCACCGGTATTCGCAGCAGGTTTATTCGTCGCAGGCGCCGCTGTGGGCGTTGGCTTGTTCGTTACAGCAGGTGTCGAAACAGTTCCCGGCTTTTTCACGTCCGGCATGCGTTTCGGATTGGCTTTAACCGCTTTCTCCACATGGATCTTCCCTTTCCCGCCCACGGAAAAACCGTAGTCCAGCAGCTTTTTGGCATCTGCGAAGCGCGAATCCCCGTCAGGTGACTTCAGCACAATGGCAATCAGCTCAATATCATTGCGTTTGGCCGCTGCTGCCAGACAGCCTTTTGCCGCATTGGTCCACCCGGTCTTGATCCCGTTGGCGCCGGTATAGGAACCCAGCAGTTTGTTGGTATTATCTGCCTTATACGTTTTAGAAGACGGAGAAACCCAGTGTATCACTGAACTATTTGTGCTTACTATGTTGCGGAAATCCTGATTCTTCATGGCGTGAGCCGCAATCTTCGACATATCCCTTGCAGTGGTATAATGCCAACGGGCTGTCAGACCGTGGGGATTGCTGAAATGGGTTTTTCGGCAGCCCAGCTCTTTCGCCTTTTCATTCATACGATCCGCAAACTTCAGGACGCTGCCCGACACATTCTGTGCCACCACTACCGCCGCACCGTTATCAGATTCCAGCATCATGCCCCGCATCAGCTCCCCGGAGCGCATCTTCTCCCCGCCTTTCATCCCCAGATCGGAATAGTCCGTGGCGGCGGCGGCCATACTGACAGAAAAAGTAGAATTCATTCCTTTCGTTTCCAGGCCCAGGATGCAGGTCATGATCTTGGTGAGGCTTGCAGGCGCGCGACGTGTATCCGCATTCTTCTCAAAAATAACACCGCCGGTCTGCGCATTGATCAATATCGCGGACTCTGCCTGTATGGACGGCGCAGCCAGCACCTCTGTACTTTGGACAGTGACCAGAACTGCCACCAGCAATAAATATCTAAAAGAATGAAAGACTGTCATCGCTCTGCTCACCAACCGGGAAAATAAAAACGCAACTTTTTTCTAAAAGTTTTTTATTTCAAATCTCTTTATCTCAGTATTTATTATTACAGTACTTTCCAGTATACAATGCTCAATCACGGCACACCAGGGAAGTTATCTACAAACTGGATTTTAATGTCAGGGAAATTATCCACGTACTGAATGGTGAAATTCGGGAAATTATCTACAAACTGCCATTCACCGATCTTGTTGGGGAAATTGCTTACCTTTTTCACTTTTATGTCAGGAAAGTTTTTCACCACCTGCACTTTGATGTTAGCAAAGTTCTTTACTACCTTCACCTTACCCGCCAGACGGATGCCTTTAAAATAGCCATCCTTGCTGACCGCGCCATAGGGTATCAGCTGTTGCGGTGCCTGCAGATCAGGCAGCAGCACATTCTCCGACGCAAAAGCGGTCGCGGAGAAAAGGATAGACGCGGCAAGGGCCGCAATAGCAACTTTCTTTTTCATATAAGCTTACCTCCCATCATCCAAGAACAATTTAACATTGAATACTTATTTACCCGTTAAGCCAATGAAAAGCATGTGATTAAGCTCACATTCTTATGTAACACCAGAATAAAACAATCCTGTGTTTTTTAAATGGCAAACACCAAACCTCTGCACTTCCCGATACCAAACCTTTACTCTTCCCAGTGGATGCGGGCCGAGTCAAAGCGGTCTATGGGTTTGCCTTGCGCCGCGGGATAGCCTACCGGCAGCACAGCGAACACTTCCAGGTCCTCCGGCAGGTTCAGCGCCTTTTTGGCCGGCTCCTGCCGCTCCGGATGGGGCGCGAAGGAAAGCCAGACAGAGCCCATCTCCATTGCCGCAGCCTGGATCAGCATGTTCTCACAGCAGCAGCTCATATCCAGCAAGGTCATCATCGGTTCATATACATCCTTGGTACGGTAGCAGGCTACGATGGCTACAGGGGCTTTGGCTACAGGCCTTGCATAAAGAGTACAGGTTGCCAGTTTGGCAAGGGTCTCCTTATTGCGCACAACATAAAACTCCCAGGGGCGCTGGTTCTTGGCAGAAGGCGCTGCCATACCCGCCCGGATGATCTGCTCAATCGTAGAATCATCCACGTCAATATCCAGATAACTGCGCACGCTCTTGCGTTTGAAAATAATGTTCATGATTCGATTTCCTTTCCCTAACTGGTAATTTACCGGACATACGGATAAAAACAGTTTGTGTGAGAGATACAAACTGTACTGATTAATTGATGTTTCATTAAATAATTATAACACACCCTCCGGGCCTTGTTAAGAAAACACTGCGTAAATTAAGTTTGAACAATCACTGTTACACAGACAGAAACTTTTTACCGGTATTACCTTACAGTTCCGTGCAGAATTCACAAAAAATTACTATAAAAATAAGTAAAGAATAAGTGAAAAGGGTAACATTATTATAGATTTTGTGGTAGAATAAAGTAAATATGTCTTTAATATATTCTTTTTTGTTTTTCGTAACAAAGAGGAAACGTTATTATATGCGCGGAGTGTGTATGGCTTTCAATCAGTTTCGGTATACGGTGCAACTGAATATGGAAAACCGGTCCTGTGTAGTTGTGGGCGGCGGCAGCGTAGCGTTACGCAAAACAAAGTCGTTGTTGGAAGCCGGCGCCGCGGTCACAGTAATCGCTCCGAAATTTCTTCCTGAAATCATTGCGTTACAGAGAAAATATCCTGCTTTAATTATGTGCCGGCGCGAATATGAAAAAGGCGATGTCGCCCATGCGTTTCTGGTAATTGCCGCCACGGACAACCGCACAGTGAATGAAGCCGTTGCCAGGGATGCAAAACAAAGTCACTGCTTGTTGAATGTGGCCGACGATCCGGACGCAGGCAACTTTACCGTAGCAGGAACGTACGACAACGGCAGTCTGCATTTTTCCGCAGCAACGGGAGGCAATCCCCGTCTCACCCACCTGCTGCTGGAAGATTTACAACAGCAATACGGGGATGACATGGCAGCCTTCGCCGCTTTTCTGGACGAACAGCGGGAAACCGTAAAACAATTCCTGCCGGACTCACAGGCCCGACAGAAATTCTGGAGAACAACTCTCACAAATCAGCTGCTGCAGGAGGTCAAAAAAGGCCGTTTGCAGCAGGCAAAGGAGATCATTATACATGCAGTTAATCGTATTGGGGCTGAATCATAAGACCGCTCCTGTAGAAATCAGGGAACGGTTCAACTTTTCCCGCAGCCGGATCAAACACGTCCTCCGTCTGCTGAAGGAATCCGATGACTTTTCCGAAGCGGTCCTGCTTTCTACCTGCAACCGTACGGAGCTTTACCTGGTAGCCCAGGAACCGGAAGACGGTATGGCCTCCCTGCACGATGCAGTCCAACATATTGCCGGCAGCGCTTTTAAAAAGGAATACTTTTACACCCTCACCGGCGTACACTGTGTCCGTCATCTGTTCCTGGTGGCCAGCAGCCTGGATTCCCTTATCGTGGGCGAAGGACAGATCCTGAGCCAGGTCAAGGACGCCTACCATCTGGCCCGAACCTCCGGCACCACTTCTATCATGTTCAATACTATTTTTAACCAGGCTATCTCCACCGGCAAAAAGATCCGGACAAAGACCCAGATCGCTTATCGCAGCGTCAGCGTCTCTTCTGCTGCCGTAGACCTGGCCATGAAAGTGGTCGGTGACCTGAGCACCGCTGATATCCTGGTCATCGGCGCAGGCAAGATGAGCGAGCTCACCGCCCGGCACCTGATGGACAAGGGCGCTCCCTCCATCTTTGTCACCAACCGCAGCTACGAACATGCCCAGGAGCTGGCAGATAAATTCAACGGTTCTGTCATCCGTTTCGATGACTTTATCGATCACGTTGTGAACGCGGATATCGTCATCACCTCTACCGGTGCCACCCACTACATCATACACCACGACCAGCTGGCCCTGGCTCTGGATGAACGGCTGAAACCCAATCCCCTGGTGCTCATCGACATTGCGGTCCCCCGTGATGTGGACCCGGAAGTCGCCGATCTGGAAAAAGTCGTTTTATACAACATAGACGACCTGAAGAACGTGGTGGATACCAACAAGGAACTGCGCAACCAGGACGCAGACGCAGCCAAATACCTGATTGAAGAAGACATCGACGCCCTGAAGGAACGACTGCGGTATCTGTCCCTGCGGCCTGTCATGGTCCTTCTGCACGACAAATTTGATTTCCTGCGGAAACGTATCCTGATAAAAACGCTGAAGAAGATGCCAGAGCTGACGGAAGAACAGCAGCATAAGATCGAAGTGATGAGCCAGCGGCTCATGTACAAGTTCCTGCGGGATCCCATGATCAACATCAACAAAGCCGCCGGAACGGATGAAGAGGAACATGTCAAAAAAGATATCAGCCGCTTTTTTATGTTAAATGACAAAGACGAGGAAGACCCTGACAATGAAAATAACTATAACTATTGGAACTAGAAAAAGCCTGCTGGCCCTCTGGCAGAGCAATTACATTAAAAGCCGCCTGGAAACGCAGTACCCGGACTGTGAAGTCCGTTTACAGAAGATCGTCACTAAAGGCGATAAAATTCTGGATGTCCCCCTGTCCAAGATCGGCGGCAAGGGACTGTTCACCAAAGAAATCGAAACCGCGCTGCTGGACGGCGAAGTCGACCTGGCCGTCCACAGCCTGAAGGACATGCCCACAAAGCTGCCGGACGGTCTCTGCCTGACCGCCATTACGGAGCGTGCTGTTGTGGGCGATGCTTTTGTCAGCAACAAGTATAACCGTTTTGCGGAAATGCCTGCGGGAGCCGTGCTGGGTACTTCCAGCCTGCGGCGGAAGGCACAGCTGTTAGCCAAACGGCCGGATCTGGATATTCGCGACCTGCGGGGCAATGTGGATACGCGGTTGCACAAGCTGGACGAAGGCCAGTACGATGCCATTATCTTAGCTGCGGCAGGTCTGACGCGGTTGGGTTACGCTGAGCGGATCAAAGAGACACTCCCCTGCGAGTTCTGTATTCCCGCTGTAGGCCAGGGTGCCCTGGCCATCGAATGCAGAACGGATAACAAAGAAGTCCGGGCCATGCTGGAGTTTTTGAACCACCCGGCCACCAAACGCTGCACCGATGCGGAACGGGCTTTCTTAGGTTTAGTAGAAGGCGGCTGCCAGGTACCCATCGGCGTCCATGCAGAAGCAGAAGGCAACAGGATGCATATCGTGGCTATTATCGCATCTCTGGACGGCTCTACCCTGCTGCGGGATGAAATCGACGGCGATGTGGTCGATGCAGTTGCCTTAGGGCAGAAGCTGGGCAGGCGTATGCTGGCAAACGGCGGCAAAGTTATTTTAGATGAAATTCTTTAGTGATTATTAGTCAGTTTCTATCCGTCTTCAGTCAGGAAAAGACATGAGCAAACTGTAGGAAACGATTGTGTAATTATGTTGAGCGTTGAGGACAAAGCTGAGAAAACATTGAGAGCGTTTGCGTTATTCCATGAGGTGAAAAGTGTCGTCGTGGCAAGACTGTTTGAGGGCGTAGCCCGAGTTTCGAAGCCACAGGCGAATAAATCCATGGAATAACAATCGTTGACGTGTTTGCGATGTTTTTTCCTGACTGAAGCAGATGAAAAGTAAGAAAGGATCATTTTTATGAACAAAAAAGGTATTGTATATCTCATCGGCGCAGGCCCCGGCGACCCGGGCCTACTGACCTTAAAAGGCCGCGACTGTCTGTCCGCCTGCGATGTGGTGGTCTATGACCGCCTGGCGGATCCCCGCATTTTAAGCTGGGTCAACCCGGAGGCGGAGCGAATCTACGTAGGCAAAGCTTCCAGCAATCATGTGATGAAACAGGAAGACATTTCCAAACTGTTAGTCAAGCTGGCAGCGGAAGGCAAAACGGTAGCCCGTCTGAAGGGCGGCGATTCCTTCGTCTTCGGCCGGGGCGGCGAAGAAGCCCTGCTTTTAAAAGAGAACAACCTGCCCTTTGAATTTATCCCCGGCATCACCAGCGCCATCTCCGTTCCGGAATACGCCGGTATCCCTGTCACCCACCGGAAAGTTGCAGCCAGCTTTGCCGTGATCACAGGTCACGAAGACCCGTCCCGGGAAAAATCCGGCATCAATTGGAAAGGCCTGGCCACCGGTGTGGATACCCTGGTATTCCTCATGGGCGTAGAAAACCTGAAGAACATTGCAGCCAAACTGATCGAAAACGGCCGGCCGGCCGATACCCCTGCCGCCCTGATCCGCTGGGGCACCCATCCGGAACAGCGCACCCTTGTCACCACACTGGGCAACGCCTATGACGACGTAGTACGCACCGGCATGAAGCCTCCTGCGATTTTTATTGTAGGCGAAGTAGTAAAACTGCGTGACTCACTGAGCTGGTTTGAGACCAAGCCCCTCTTCGGCAAAACCTTTGTAGTTACCCGGGCCCGGGCCCAGGCTTCTGCCCTGACGGAAAAACTGGAAATGGAAGGCGCCAAAGTCATGGAAGTGCCTGCCATCAAAATCACGGATCCGGATGATTTCGCTCCGCTGGATGCGGCGCAGAAAAACCTGGCTGCTTACGACTGGGTCATCTTCACCAGCGCCAACGGCGTGGACCTGTTCTTCGACCGCCTGCTGCAAAACGGCAGGGACGCACGGGCTTTTGCCAGCTGCAAGATCGCAGCCATCGGTTCCGCCACGGCAGACATGCTGACGGCCTACGGACTGACCGCTGATCTGGTCCCCGCCACATACAAAGCGGAAGACCTGACGGACACGCTGCTGCCCCAACTCCACAAAGGCAGCAAAGTACTGCTGGCCCGGGCCAAAGAAGCCCGCAACGTGCTTCCGGATGCCTTGAAAGAAGCCGGCGCCGATGTGGAAGTAGTAGCCGTGTACCAGACCGTCAGTGACTGTGAAAACAAGGATGAACTGCTGGACGCGTTAAAGAACAAAACCGTAGACTGCATCACCTTCACCAGTTCCTCCACTGTCACCAATCTTCTGAAAGCGCTGGACAGCGACAAAGAACTGCTGAAAGGTGTTACCCTGGCAGCCATCGGACCCATCACCGCCAAGACCATGGAAAAGAACGGATTGAAACCGACGGTGTGCGCAGAAACTTATACTATTGACGGATTAGTGGAAGCGTTAAACAAATTTTATTTGCAAGCCTGATAGTTTATTATTTTCAATGAATACTGTTCATTAATCCTATAACCCTTTGCAAAACGGTTTTGCGTTTTCAAAATATTTTCTGTTCTGTTTTTGCAAATACTGCATTTGTATTTACTAATTTATTATTCATAAAAAAAGGAAGTGCATACATCATGACCGGATTTCCCATTTACCGTCCCCGCCGCCTGCGGGCTACCGAAAACCTGCGGAGCCTCATCCGGGAGACGAGCCTCAGCGCAAAAGATCTGATTTTCCCGTTATTTGTGGTTCCGGGAACTAATGTGAAAAAAGAAATCGAAACCTTGAAGAACAATTATCAGTGGTCTGTGGACCGGGTACTGGAAGCCGTAGACGAAGCAGTGGAGCTGGGCATCCCCGCCGTATTATTATTCGGCCTCCCCTCTTATAAAGACGAAGAAGGCAGCAGTGCCTGGGACGACAACGAACCGGTGCAGATGGCCAGCAAGGCTATCAAAGCAAAATATCCGGAGATGGTGGTCATCACCGACGCCTGCTTCTGCGAATATACTACCCACGGCCACTGCGGCATCCTGACCGCGGACTGCGCCTCCGTGGACAACGATAAGACCCTGCCCAATCTGGCCAAGCTGGCAGTGAGCCAGGCCCGTTGCGGCGCAGACATCATCGCCCCTTCCAACATGATGGACGGCTATGTGACTGTCATGCGCAAAGCATTGGATGAAGCCGGCTATACCAACGTGGCCATCATGGCCTACAGCGCCAAATTCGCCTCTGCCTATTACGGCCCCTTCCGTGCCGCGGCAGATTCCGCCCCCGGTAAGGGCGACCGTAAAGGCTACCAGATGGACCCGGGCAACAGCGACGAAGCCCTGCGGGAAATCGCGCTGGACATTGAAGAAGGCGCGGACATCGTCATGGTGAAACCCGCCCTGGCTTACCAGGACGTGACCCGCCGGGCCCATGAAACCTTCAACCGCCCCCTCTGCGTTTACAATGTCAGCGGCGAATACGCCATGGTGAAAGCAGCGGCGGAAAAAGGCTGGATCGATGAAAAACGTATCGTCATGGAAACCATGCTGAGCTTTAAACGAGCCGGCGCCAAGATGATCATCACCTACCATGCAATAGACGTAGCCCGGTGGCTGAAAGAATAATTATCAGCTGTGCGCATTCTGCAAAAATACTATTTGTCGTAAGCTTTTCAGGCAGTACGGAAAGGCATGCTTGCCATTTCACTGCACTACTGAATTTTAATACTACATAATGTTTAAGCAGGTGAATCATTATGAAATCTTTAACAGAATCCGCTGAACTCTTTGCGGAAGCAAAACAATTCATCCCCGGCGGCGTCAACAGCCCAGTGCGCTCGTTCCGCAGTGTGGGAGGCAACCCTCCTTTCATCGCCAAAGGCGCGGGCAGCAAACTGTATGACATCGACGGTAACGAATACATCGATTATGTTTTATCATATGGCCCGTTGCTGTTAGGCCACGCCCATCCTGTCGTAACGGAGGCGGTGCAGGCAGCAGCAGCCAGAGGCACCAGCTTCGGCGCCCCCACCGGCGCGGAAGTGACACTGGCAAAGTTAGTCTGTGAATTAGTGCCCTCCATGGATATGGTGCGCATGGTCAACTCCGGTACGGAAGCCACCATGTCCGCTATCCGCCTGGCCCGGGCTTACACGGGTCGGGACTGCATCGTTAAATTTATTGGCTGCTATCACGGCCACAGCGACGCCCTGCTGGTCCATGCGGGATCCGGCGCCACCACCTTCGGCGTGCCCGACAGCCCCGGCGTCACCAAAGGCACGGCGGAAACCACTCTTTCCGTTCCTTTCAACGACCTGCCTGCACTGGAAAAAGTGTTTGCGGAAAAAGGTAAAGACATTGCAGCCATCATCATGGAACCTACCCCCGGCAACATGGGCCTGGTGTTACCAAAAGACGGTTACCTGCAGGCCATCCGTGAACTGACGCAAAAATACGGCAGCCTGCTGATCATCGACGAAGTCATGTCCGGCTTCCGTTCCGCCCAGGGGGGCAGCCAGTCTTTATACAATATCGAACCGGACATCACCTGCCTGGGCAAAGTCATCGGCGGCGGTCTGCCGGTGGCAGCCTACGGCGGCAAACGGGAGATCATGAACAAAGTCTCCCCGGTTGGTCCCATGTACCAGGCCGGTACTCTTTCCGGCAATCCCCTGGCCATGGCGGCAGGCATCGCCGCGCTGACCTACATGAAAGAAAACAATGTCTGCGCTACCCTGACAAAACGTAACGCAGAGCTGACAGATGCCTTAAAGGAAGCAGCTAACACAGCCGGCGTACCGGTTCAGGTGCCACGGCTCGGCTCCATGTTCACCGTGTTCTTCTCCGAAAAAGAAGTCAACAACTACGACGACGCCACGGCCTGTGATCTGGACGCCTTCCGCATCTACTTCCACAGCATGCTGGAACAGGGCATCTACCTGCCGCCCTCCCAGTTTGAGACTAACTTCATTTCACTCGCTCATAGCGAAGAAGATTTCGCGAAAACTGTAGAAGCCGCAAAGGTCGCGTTCAGGAAAGTGGCGGAAAGCAAATAATACTATACAAAAACAAATAGCGGGGTTACAGACTATTTTTAATAATAGATTGCAGCCCCGCTTTTAACGTGCCGTAGTAATTTTGATTAAACCGTTATTTACCAGTTTTTGCGCATCTCTTCAAAGTCAATCGTCTTACCGACTTTTTTCCATATTCTCCATGTGATCACCGCAACAATGAAAATAAAGACCGGGTAAACAATAATATTCACCATGCTTCCAGCCTTATCCGCTCTTACATAGGTACCGGCGCCGAGTTCCGGAGTGCTTTGGAAGATTAAAACCAAGCTCGTAAATAAATCAAAACCGGCATGTAAAATCCCGCAGGCCAGTATATTACGTGTTTTCCAGTACAGGATCAGCATCGCAAAGCCGAAGATCGCGCACTCCAGCGTTTTCATAACAGCCTGCATCCATTCCAGACCGCTGGTCAGGCTGGATCCTAAACAATGCGAAGCCCCAAAAATCAGTGAAGAAATCACCGCGCTCATAAGAAAAACATGTTTTGCGTTTCTGAACTGATAGACAATAGCGTCATTCAGGATAGCCCGGAAGCAGAGTTCTTCAAACAAGCAGGCAAACAGGAACATGAAGAAAATCAACACCGTCCGGGACAGCCAGCCTTCCGGCAACCCGCCGGCCGTTTTCAGTTGCATACTGAAACCGAGCAGGCCTAAAATTAGGGAAAAAATCCAGAACCCTATTCCGCTTTTGATCACATACCCGTTCTGGTGATTAATCTGGGACAGTGTCTTCTTTCCCGAAACCAGCCAGAGGAAAAACAGCATAAACCCGCACAGCACAGCCCGCGCAACTAATACGGAAAAATAGCTGTCACGGGGAGCACGTGCGATACCCGTCAACGCCACAATAACCGCAATCACTGCAATAATAATCGGATACCTTTTAAAAAAGCCCTCAGATGTTGTCATGATATGTCCCCCCGTTAAAACCAAAAAATAAATCACTGAAATATTCTTTTTTATATTATACACGAAACAGTTAGAAAAGGCCACCACGGTTTCTGACATACATGATTGCGCAATAGCCTATGACAAAGAGGCATTCCCCGACAGAGCCCGTCTTAAACAGACGGGGCAGTACCGTTGTCCGTTTCGTCGGATACAGTACCAGCACCGGCCCGCAGATCGCGTCTTCCAGTATATGTAGCAACCCTCCGGCAAAGAACCAAAAGAAAAACATGCGGCTCATATATACGATACCTTTCTGCCACAGCCCTGTTCCCGTCACTGCCAGTACTTCCGGCGTCCAGAAAAAAGCCAGCGCTGCCACATACAGCACAAACCAGTGGGAATAGCAACGATGCCAGAACCGGAACAGCGGGCCTTTTATCTTGTCAGGAAAAATGCTGCCCAACGCCGCGCTTCCCGCAATAAATACGTTCTGTGTCGCTACATACAACGTGGCAAATGTAACAACGCCATGAGATATCCCTGTCACTGATCAACTCTCCCTTCTATAAACCGCTTGCCGTTTACAAAATTCCGTGGGGTTTCAATTGCAAAAATTTGTTTATGCAGATAACTCTTGATTACTTTTCATTTTTATTACAAAATATATTTTTGTTTTGCACTCAACAAAACTTTTGTTCGTTATGTATTGTAGCACAGTTTTTGAAAAATGAAAAACACATATAAAAAAATAGCGAAGCCTGCGTTTCATTCGCAAACTGCGCCGGTGTGCGTAAAACATTTCGAAGACAATCTTCCGGTTTTAATAAATCATCTACAAATCATTCTGCTGTATCGCAGACAAATATCATTTACAAATTACTGAATCAACAGAACTTATTCAATCCAGTACACTCTGCCGTCTTTGCGTTGAGCGGCGGCAGGCGTGTCTCCCTCAACATAACCCACAACGCAGTGCCCGATGCCTTCCCATTCGCCTTCCACGCCCAGGGACTTCAGCAGCTCTTTCCATTCCTCCATCTCAAACTCTTCCTTCGCCCGGTGGATCCAGATGTTGCCCAGGCCTAACGCATGCGCCGCCAGCAGCATATTGCCAATAACTAGGCTGCCATCATGCACATGGGTGAAACAGTTTTTGTCGGCCAGCACGACCAAAACTGTCGGCGCCCCGTAAAACGAATCGAGCCCTTCCGGCCAGCCGCCAACTTGCAGTTAACGGCAGCCAGCTTATCGCGCACCTCTTTATTCGTGATGGCAAGCGTGATGGTCGCCTGCTTGCCCATACCGCTGGCCGCATACAAACCCGCTTCAATAATTTGCTGCAGGTCTTCCTTCTTTGCCATTTCCCCTTATAACTTGCGATAGCTCCGTCGCTCTTCCATCGCTTAAATGATTTCGTTCATGATGAATTGCTCCTTTCACAGAACACGAATTTAATTTTACTATATCCTTTATTTTTCAAAAATCATTCTATATTGTGTGAAGCTTATACCGAAAAACTCTTTCATTAGGAAATTTTCTTAATTTGGCATTTGCATGTGCCAAAATTCAGATGTCGCGTTACTAAAACTTCAGGCCTTTATAATCTCCACCACTTCGCCCACAAACACGCGACGGGATTCTTCCGTCATATGGTGTTATGTTTTTCCTTCCTCCCCGCGCAGAGCAGCGCCTACTTCTTGTCGAACTGTGCAAAAATATCTGTTGTGAATTGTGGCATATAGAAATCCCTCCATGAATCACTTTAAAAGCTTCGCAAAATTTCGCAAAATCTTTATTGAATTCTTTGAATCTCTTTTCTTTGTTACATCTACTCAAAATAACCTAAAAACATGGTAATAGAATTAGTCTTTTCTCCAAACTGTAACACTCTTTCTAAGTAGAACTCTGCCATATTTTTTCATCTGCTGACTACTATTACCTTTTTGTTGCTTCAAGCAATAAACCTTCACGGGAGTGAATCCAAACTGTTCTGCAAAGCTGGTCGATAAGTAATCCACAGGGATAACTTCGCCACCATATCTCACATTATCGTTTACGAAGGCCACCATTGCGCCTTTTTTGCAAGCCCTGTAAAGTTCTGCGTAAATGAATGCCAATTCCGTGAAATACCCTTCAACCATTCTGATGACGCCATTATTATTTAAATCACCGTTTTCTTTCCTCATATCCATCGCCTTAAGTATTTCACGGAAAGCCGGATTAGATTTAATTTTGTAATAGATATAGTCAAACCTTTCGCTTGCCCCAATAGATGCATAGTGCTTCCTCAATGCTTCAATTTTAGATTTACTCTCAACAGTACATGACAGTAGAGTCTGACGCATTTCTTTGATGGCTTTTTCTCCAATACCTAAATAGACAAGCTCCAGAGCATACGTTCTTGTATAGTCGTATCTATTGCAATATGGTGGCGAGGTAATAACACCCTTTAAAAATCCACTCTGAATCTGGGGCAATTCAAATAGCACACTATTCTGCTTGTACTGAATAGTAGCTTGCGAATCTGAATATCCATTAGACTGAATCATCTTTATATCAAAAAGAACGTGCCTTAGTTCATCGACTACAGCATCACTTATTTTCTCAACAATTTCTCGACAATGATGTTCAGGAAGTAGCTTCCTGCCAGAAGCGGCTCTTTCTCTGTTTGCATTGATTACTTTCTTTGACCTTGAATCCCAGCTCAAATACTGTCCACTTTTTGATGTATAACTACATCTTTCCAGCGAATTAATCATGCACAGGGTGAATAGGTTTTTAGCCACAGGAGAATATAAACTGGCAGAAATCCATTCTGTAGCATACTGAATGAATTTTTCATTGAAATCAGGATATGCTGTGTCGGTAATCGTGATATATGGAGTTCTTCCAGAATAATCTTCCGGCATCTGTAGATCTGAAAACTCCTCGATTAGTTTTTGAAGCTCCGAAATATCATACTTCATTACATTAGCTTTAGCGCTAATAGACACTCTGGAAATCGGCATAATATCATACCCGATGCTGTTAATCCCTCGCATCTGACATACCAAGGCCGTGGTTCCTGATCCCATGAAAGGGTCCATTACTATGTCACCCGGAACAGCTTCCATGTCGTCCAAAAGGATATTTACAAGATCTGCTGAGAATCCTTCTTTGTATTTCAACCAACTATGAAGCGCATCTTTTTTGCTCAATTGATAGCTGACACTTCTTCTATCGAATTTTCGTGTTACTTCAAGAAAAGGCTTATACTTTTCCTCAAGGGCTTGCCTTGCCTCTTCTGGGCAAAATCCGTCTGCAGAGAATGAGTCAACCATATAGTTGGCTTTGTCAGCAATCGCCTCCTCAATTCCATATGTACCGAATAAAGTTAACTGATCCATCATACAACAACTCCTTACAGTTCGATTAACCAGTTACAGTATTCTATCAACTGATTGTTATTTGTCAGATTCGTGGCATTTGTAAGCGTCCCAGATTCCAGTTGTGCATATATTTCTTCAGCCATGGCTCGTTCAATGGCCGCACCAACAAACGAAGTCATCATTCGAGGATAACCCACCGCTGCAAAACTAGTTCTGATTCTGTTCAGGGCCGTGTTTCCCGTCTTCCAGTGCTCATCGGCCCCCGCAGGATCAATTCCGCCTTTTAACTCCCCAAACATCAGAGCTCGCTCATCATGACGCACGAGCGTTTTTAGATCGTAGTCATCTATATTACTCGAAAAGAGGCAAATATCAACGTTATTCTTTACCGTTGGTATCGTTGCATTAAAAACAAGGATTCTCTCTTCGGACTTATTTTCCCAATGTAGAGCTTTGATATTAGCTTCGGCCCCAGCTTCACCAAGATTTGCAATTGACCACCGCTTTGAATCTTTTAGAAGTCTATCACAACGGATACCTCTCACACTCATGCTCGAATAAATAGCACGAATTAATCGTTCTTGTCCTAAAGTTCCGATTTTGTTTCTCATGCTCCCGCCAACAGCATCACCTTTTATCAGAAGATATCTAAATGTGGCTTCATCAATATAATCTGCCCCGGCAGGCTTCAAGAACTTATCGATCAGTTCCTGAATCGCCATTGTCTTATCATCCTCATTAAGGTAAGCCAGTGACTTATCGGAAAGCCCTGCAGCAGTTATCAAAAATGGACGCACTTGCGGAATAGTTAATAAATCTTCTGCACAATGTGTGTGAGCTACCATAACCTTAAACGCAAGAGCGTTCTTTACAACGGGATCGCCCACACGATTCTTTTCAAGAGCTATACTCAAAAATCCCGCTCTCGTTTCTTCGTGAGTGGTGACAAGGCTTTCAGCCGAAGTAATGTATCTGTTGTTTGCTGACATGGTGTTATCCTCCATTATTCATATTTACAATTATAAAAAGCGTCTGCAGATTTCCGCCATCTTAGTGATGCATGTTTCTTGAAACTCCGCTAAGATTTTTTGAATTAGCATTCTTACATAGGAAGATCTCTGCTGTTTCCAACTATTTCCCTCGCCTATCCGAGTATTTCAAGAAGTGTAATCTCTTTAACGTCGATTCTATCAACAGGTGATGAACCTCTTCTGATAGAGTTTTGCGGAACGTTCATTTTTACCCTTTTGCTTTTTACCTCTTTGTTTCGCTATTTCAATTATAATGGTTTTAATAGCTTTTTTGAATAGGTTTAACGAATTTCTTAACTCTTGCTCAACAAATTCAGTGGAAACAATAACCTGGCTCAAAATTCTCTTCTCGTTTTTCAATTAGGCGTTTCAGTTTTTGCAATGCTGACCAAAAGTCTCCTCTCGGAAACGCAATTTAGAAAGCTCTTCCCGCCTAGCAGTGAAGCGGGTTGAAATAGATTCGTATTTTTATGACTTTATTTTTTTCAACTTTTTCATCAGCTCCGGCCCCGCGTCTTTCATCAGCGTAATGCCAAAGCATTTCTTCCCCGCATCCTTCAACGAAGCCCCGATATGATAAACCGTCTTGCCATCCAATATCAGAAAACGGTCATGAAAGATGTTGGTGCGCTTCACTTCCAGCTTCGGGTATTGTGCGTTAAATACGGCAACGTCCTGTGCCGTCAGTTTTGTTTTGGTAAACGTGTAAATGGTTACGGCCACCCCGGACTGTTTTTTCGCTAATATGTTCAGCGTGCTCACATCCACGTATCCGTCTATCAGGATAATTTCCTGTTCTGCTTTCTGTATCAACTCTATAAGCAGGCTGAACGCATCATATATCTGTCCGTCAAAGAATATTTTCTGGTGTGTTTCCGTATGTTCACCAATGTACTCAAATAGCTGGTCAAACTTTTTGTCTGCCTGCTTCTGGTATTCCAGCTGTCGCAGTTCCACGCTGCTGATTTTGTCAAACAGTGCGGCATTGTTTGCAATGAAGTGGCGCATTTCAACAAAAGCTTCCATGATTGATATGCTGGCGGCAATTGCTCTTTCCGTATGCAGAACAGAAGTCAGCATGGCAATACCCTGCTCTGTGTAGACAAAGGGAAGTGTTCTTCTGCCGCCCTGGATGCCATACAATTGATTTGAAATGCCAAATTGGCATTTCAAAACTTCTTCTGCCGTAATTTGGAAACAAAAGTTTTCAGGAAAGCGTTTTATATTTCGCTTCATAGCCCTGTTCAGATTACCTGTAATTGTACCAAAGTATTCCGCCAAATCACTGTCCAGCATCACCTGCTTTCCCCGGATAGTAAATATCCGGCGTTTGATATCGTTAGCGTCTAACGATATGATTTCTGACTCATTTTCCATAGAAACCTCCCATTTTATAATTTTAAAAACAAATGTTCGTTATTATTGTAGCACAAGTTTTGCAAAAAGAAAAGCGTACAGTGCGCAGAAAAATATAAATTTTTATCAAAATCGAGTTGAATATTTTGGATTTCAAACGGTTATACAAGTGAGGGGCAAAATTTTTTTAAGATTTTAGTTTTGTTTTTTCCTGCTCAATCGGCTTATTAAGTAGAGGGGTAAAACGAAACTGAAAACTATTTGTGAAATTTAAAAGCAACAGTTCCGTTTTTGCCGCCTCACGGGATTATATCAGTGAGGGCCTTTGTAAAAAAGCATTTGTTTTTTTCGAGGGTCACCTGTTTATTATAGTGGGATGTATTTTAAAATGTGTTAACTTGGCAAGTATATCGCAACGTAATTCAATTATTTTTGTAATCTTTAACTTTTTTGTTTACATTTTACAAGCTCACGGGATTGTATAAGTGTAGGAATAAAATTTAAATAATTAATCACAGGAGGATTTTACACAATGGACCAAACAGAAATTCAACGGTTAATGAACCTGCCTCTGACCGGGGCGGGCAATGCGGAACGGCTGCAGGCCCTGCTTGCGGAAAACTGGAAGTACGTGCCCCAGATCAAACGCTGGCTGCAGTGGAACGGCCGCTTCTGGCAGGAGGATGAGGAAGCCGCCGTGTACGTGGCCGCGGTCACCGCCTTCCGCCAGTTGTCCGCCGCTAGATACAAAAGTTCATGGGCTATTGCCTCACTGGCAGCACAGAAGAGGAAAAGTTCCTCATCGCTTACGGCCCTGGCGGCTACGGCAAAGGCACTTTCTTTGAAACCATCGCGGCAGTTATGGGAGATTTCAAGTCAGTCATCCCCATCGACACGCTATTGGCCGGTACGTTTTACACAAACGGGGAAGGCCCTACCCCGGAACTGGCCAAACTGGCCGGAAAACGCTACGTGCTTTCCAGCGAATGCAACAAATGCCGCCGGATGGACGAGGCCAAAGTGAAGCTCCTCACCGACGGCGATACCATCTCTGCCCGCCGGCTCAACGTCAACTCTTTTGAGTTCCACCCTGCCTTCAAGCTCATTCTGTAGACCAATAAATATCCACCGGCATAGCCGGTGGTTTTTCCTTTTCGGGCATAGCCCTAATGCTAACGGCAATGCACAAGTGCATCGTTTATTGGCCTGCCAGCCATGCACGGATTACTTGCTACCCGTAAACGGGTCGCGTGGATCAAACAAACTTAACTGGTCGTCTTTTCTATCCCGTTCTAACTGGTTGGCGATGTACTGTTG